>JAUYIZ010000315.1 GCA_030688615.1 Desulfobacterales bacterium
CTCATCCCTTATCTTCATTGATGGAGATGATTGGAAGCCTAATCGAAGCCTATGAATCCCAAAATTACCCTGATATAGAGGGGGACCCGATAAATGCCCTAAAGACCTTGATGGAAGAACATGGCCTTAAACAATCGGACCTGCCCGAGATCGGGAGCCAAGGGGTAGTGTCGGAAATTATATCTGGCAAACGTCAGCTCAATGTTCGCCAACTTAAGCTTCTCAGCAAGCGTTTTAAAGTTTCTCCTGTAGTGTTTGTATGATTGAACTGTTTTAAATATAACCAGTCACTCCAGCGGACGGGGAACGCGCTCTGCGGTTTTCATCATGGCCTGTGGCCCCGCCGCTGAGCTTTGCGTGGGTGCGACACGAAGTCGCACAGTTTGATTGTATTAACAGATGGTTATACCATCTGGAGAGTACCCGGCATGTTCCTGCCGGACCCTACGCAGGCGTACTGCCGTTGCGCTGATGACGGGGTGCGAAGCCCTGCGGACAATGCACCGAATCGGGTTCAAATAGTGACAGGCGAACCCCTCCGGGAATCCTCCCCGGTTAAGGGCTAGGGTCGGATGATATGGTGAAAGTATTTGAATGTCTGCAAGCGTCGTCAATGAGCGCGGACCTACGAGGATTATCAGGTCTTGGGCCGCTTTCCAGTGTTTGCGGCAAGTGGTCAGGATGCAGGTCTCCTAACTGCCTGCACGGAACTGTAGAACCACCGGCGTAGAGGGCGCACCTAAGTCATCCATTGGATCAACTGTGTGGAACGTGGAAACCCAGTACCGTCGCCCTTGGGCAGGCTAACCGTAAGGCATGCTGTTGGCGGGCTGGATTGGGATGCCGAAAGAAGCGAAAGCCCTCCTGTAATCGGGGGGATATCCCGCCAAGTGCGGGACTCAGTAATGAGGCTGTCGTTCGGCGGGTCTCTGGTCATGTGGACTATGAGTGAATCGGATGAAAACAGGGCAAGCAAATGACGGCTTCGGCTGGTGCGCCCTGTATGCCTTTGGCTATTCCGACAGTCATACAGTAACATGAAGTAAATTTTTAATTTGCGGGAATCCCCACAAGGGAGACCTTCTCAGAGGCTTGAGCTGTGTGAGGTGAAAGTCTCATGCACAGTTCTTAGGGGGCTTGGGGCTGGCAACAGCCCCAAGCTACCCGACGGCACACCCGAATAGACCACGTAGCAAGATCCGTTTCAGGGTATCGGAAAGCCGGAACCTTTAAAGTTTCTCGGATCAGGTGTTTGGTCTCGTCGAATTACTCAGGAACATCGGTTGGTATATGTCGTGGGGCATGACAGAATCGATTTTGTACAAGGGCGCTATCATTATTGATTGTCGTCCTTTAATAATGGGAGATAGTTTTCAGCGAGTTTTTCAAATTGTTCCACCTGCTGCCGTTCCCACTTGCGGCTGCGGCCCAGTTCCCTGGCCATCAAGGCCGCTACTTCAGGCGCCATTTTCAGGCCGGCCCGGCTGTCCAGGACAAGCATGCGCCGGCGGCGGCCAAGGAAATCCTCAACCGTCCGTGCCATTTCATGACGCACCGCCCAGACAACCTCGGCCGACCGTATTTCAAAACCGGGATGCAGCGGCTGGGCCAGGTCCTTGTTCTGTTTCATAAGCCCCCGGATCCCGGGGGCGTCCGCGCCATACATGCCCAGCGGGTCCGGGCGTCCGTGAGGTTCCTGATATCCGTGGACTTTCAGCGTTTTGGTCCGGGCGGGCCGGTATTCGAGCCCGGCTTCCCGGATGGCCTGATCGACGGTCTCTCTGGCCATGTTCCGGTAGGTCGTCCATTTGCCGCCGGCAATCGTCACCAGGCCGCTGCCGGATACCTGGAGGGTGTGATCCCGGGAAACCGCGGCGGTATTGCCGGTTCCGCTGCTGTCCACCAGGGGCCGCAGTCCGGCAAACATGCTGCGAACATCCTGGCGCGTCGGGTCTTTGGTCAGGTATCTTGCCGCGTGTTGCAGCAGAAAATCGACTTCCTCGGCCAGCGGAAGCGGCTCCAGGGTAGGGGCCGGCACCGGCGTGTCGGTGGTTCCGATCAGCACCTTGTCATACCAGGGGATGGCAAACAGCACGCGCCCGTCGTCCGTGTGGGGCGCCATGATGGCGGTGTCCCCGCCGAGAAAAGACCGGTCCAGAACGATATGCACCCCCTGGCTCGGCCGGATGATTTTTGCCGCGCCCGGCGTGTCCATCTGACGGACAACATCGGCAAAAACACCCGTGGCGTTGATCACGCATCGGGCCTGGAGAGTGTAACGTTTCCCTGTTTCGGCATCCTGGGCGGTCACGCCGGCGATCTTCCCGCTTTTTTTCAGCAGCGCTTCCACGGGCATGTAGTTTATAACGGTGGCCCCCTGTTCCACCGCGGTCTGGGCCAGGTTGATCACCAGGCGCGCATCATCGAACTGTCCGTCATGGTAGATGATCCCGCCGCGCAGCCCGTCGGTTTCGATCATGGGGATCTGTTGAATGGTCTCCTGCCTGGAAAGGCGCAGGGAAGGGCCGAAGCCGTGGGTCCCGGCCAACAGGTCGTAAAGCTTCAGCCCGATGCCGTAAAAGGGCCCCTCCCACCAATCATACAGGGGAACGATAAAGCTCAGGTCGTGCACCAGGTGGGGCGCATTGCGGCATAAAATTCCGCGCTCCCGCAAAGCTTCCAGCACCAGGGCGATGTTGCCCTGCTGCAGATAGCGCACGCCGCCGTGGACCAGTTTCGTGCTGCGGCTGGATGTCCCTTTGGCAAAATCGTGCTGTTCGAGCAGCAAGGTGCGAAATCCGCGCGCAGCAGCATCCAGGGCGCATCCCATGCCCGTCGCGCCGCCGCCGATCACAATAAAATCCCATGCCGGGCTGCTGCCGATGCTGTCCAGCATGGTTTGCCGGTCCAGGATGGGTCTTACGGACCCGGCGCGGCCTCTTATCCCCCGCAGGAAGGCCCGGCCCGGCAAAAATTTTTTCAGATCTCCCAGGGGCCTCCGGCGGCGCCCGAGGGACCGGGCCCACCGGCAGATCCCGTCCAGGGCGCCGGCGGGCTCGTGAATGACAAACTGTTCAATGATATCAGATATCTCTGGAGTTCTTAAATACCCGTATACCTTATGCGGGTTTCTCTCGGTCCGGTATATATAATCATTGTCAACTTCAAAATCCGTCACATGCACGCCGTATTGATTTTCCCCGTAGTCGTCGGCGAGGTTGAAATTGATGGCAATCTTGTCCTGGATGTCCGAAAGGTTGCACCAACGGCGCCGCACGGCTTCGGGCGTCCGGACGCTTTGGGCCGCACCCGGCCTTTTTTTCTGCTCCGCCGCTATTTTGGCAATGATCACCGGCAGCCCCAGGGGAGAGCCGAGGGTAACGAGGGTATCGACCTTCATTTTGCCTGGATTCAGGTGCAAAACGTCATAGGCCACGATCGAGCCCATGGAATGGGCCAGGAGCAGGATGCGGCGGCGCCGGCAGGAGCGCAGAACATCAAAAAGGCGTCTGCGAATCGCCTCACGGGGAAAAGGGGACGGTGCGTAATAGGCATCCAGATCTTGGAAATAGCGCTGGATAATGGCATCGGCCACCCCGGCGTAGTTGAAGGTCAGGTCCTTGTTCAACATCAGCCGGTCCAGTATTTTTTCCAGCGCCGTCAGAATTTTTCGCCGCAGTTTCCGCGAAGGCCGCTCCGGCCCGGACGCGGAAGCGACATAAGGGTGCGTCAGATACAGGGGGTGGTTCGGGTCCGTAACCTCCGGATCCAGCGGTTCGGGGTAAAGCAGGTCAGCCCAGTACACCAGTTTGAACGGGACCTTCAGGGGGGAGCGCCCGGCTTTTTCGAGCCCCTCGGCCAGGGCGCGCCGCCACCAGTCCTCAAGGATATCGGCAGGGGGTTTGTTCCCCATGCCGTGAATTCCGATGATGATGGTCTTCATAGGCTTTTCAGGGCAGCACGCGCTCGGGATAGTCGGTGAAAACGCCATCGGCCCCGAAACGGCGCATCCGGGCAATATCATCCGGGTGGTTCACCGTATAAACGAAAAATTTCATCCCCCTGCGGTGGGTATCTTCGAGAAACCCGGGGCTGAGAAAGTGGATGCTGGCATGCACGGCGTAGGCGTTGAGTTCCTGGGCAAAGGCTGCCAGGCGCAGGGGCAGTTCCCCGGTTAAGGCCCCCAGTCGAACCCCCGGTTTCAGCCGGCTGAAGCGCTGCAGTTCCTCATGAATGAAGGAGGACACCAGGAAATGCTCGCGGCGCCATCCCCGCTCCCGGCAATACCGGTCGAGCAGGGGCGCCAGCAGCTCGGCGCAGCCGGGCCACTTCAGCTCGATATTGATCCCGGCACGGCACGCCACCAGATCAAAGACCTCCTGCAGCAGCGGGATCCGCTCGCCCCTGCCGGCATCCAGCGAGCGCACATAGTCCAGGGGGGCCTCGGTAACGCGGCCCGTGCCGCTGGTGGTCCCTTCCAGCCGCTGGTCGTGTATCACCACCAGTTCGCCCTCCACGGGGAACACATCCAGCTCGATCCAGGGAGCGCCCAGCTCCAGGGCGCGGGAAAACGACCGGAGCGTGTTCTCCGGTTCATGGCCCCGAGCGCCGCGGTGGGCAAAACACAAAAATTCGCTCTGGCATTTTCTCATTTTATTAAAGCGGCAAGCTGCAGAAAGCTTCAATTCACTGGATTCCGGATCAAGTCCGGAATGACAAAAAACAGCTTAAATCTTAAAACTTAAAACCTGCTGAATTCGGCTTTTTACGAATTCAGCAATATATGCGTAGCATTGACGCCTGCGGTGCCGGCAACCTCCGCCAGCCCCACTTTGGCGCCTTTGACCTGCCTGTCGCCGCAAACCCCCCTGAGCTGCCAGACGATCTCCACGATCTGGGCAACTCCGGTCGCTCCCAGGGGATGGCCTTTGGCCAGAAGCCCGCCGCTGGGGTTCACCGGTATTTTTCCCCCGAGATCCACCACCCCTTCATCAATCAGGCGGCCGCCCTCGCCGGCCCTGCAGAGGTCCAGCTCTTCGTAGTGAATCAGCTCGGCGGTGGCAAAGGCATCATGCAGCTCCACCAGATCGAGGTCTTCAGGCCCCAGCCCCGCCTGTTCATACGCCTCGCGGGCGCTGACGGTGATGAGGCTCGGTCCTTCCCGGAGGCAGGTGCCGAAATTCTGGGACCCTATCCCTTCCGAGTATGTCGTGGAGTTTAAGGCGGATGCGGCCACCTTGATCGGCCGGCCCGTATATTGCCGGGCTTTGTCCATGGAGCACAGCAGGGCCGCGGCGGCCCCGTCGCCGGTCGGGCAGCACATCAGCAGGGTGATGGGATCGGAAACCATCCGGGAACCGATGACTTCTTCCACGGTGACTTCTTTGCGGTACTGGGCATAGGGGTTCAGCGCGCCGAATTTGTGCGCCTTCACCGCCACTTTTGCAAACTGCTCCCTGGTTGTTCCATATTCGTGCATATGCCGTCGGGCCAATAATGCGAACTGGGCCGGTATCAAATCCGTCCCCAGGGTCCGCCAGGTATCATCCGGCAGCTGCTGGATCAGCCCGCGCGCCATTTTTTCACACCCCAGGGCCAGCACGACATCATACCGGCCCAGGGCAATCATCAGATAGGCTTCTCTAAAGGCGGTGGCCCCGGCGCTGCAGGCATTTTCAATATTGGTGATGGGCAGCCCCGAGGCGCCAACGCCCGCCAGTATCCGCTGGCCTGCGGCCAGGCCCTGGTATTCATGGGCAACATAAGCCGCCTCGACGTCCTTCCATGGAACACCGGCATCCCGGAGCGCGCCGATGACCGGAGCTGTCGCCAGGTCCTCAACGCTTTTATCCTCATACCTTCCAAACCGGATCATGTCGACACCGATAACAGCCACATCTCTCATAATACAAATCCTCTTTCATTTTGTTGATACCGGTCTGAATTTATAGCCCGCCACATCATTGCCCTCCGCGTCCGCGCGCACCTTCTCAATCACCAGTTCCACTTCCATGCCAATGAAGGCATCCTCGACTTTGCACCCGGTCAGGGCCGAATAAAATCTTGCTTTTTCCGGCAGATCGATCAGGGCAACCGCATAAGGCACCGGCCCCTGCCACTCGGGCGGCGCCATGTGCACGACGGTATAACTGAACACGGTCCCCTTTCTACCCAGAGGGATTTCTTCCATATCCAACCCATGGCAATTGGCGCAGCTTTTGTCTTTTTTCGGAGGGAAATAGACCTCGCCGCAGGACCGGCACCGGGTCCCGATCAGATGGGGCGCCTCCCCCGGGGACGACGGCAGGGTAAACAGCCCCGGTTTTATGGGAATCAGCTTGCCGGATAAAGCCGGTTTAGCCTGAAGAGATTGTTCAACGGCTTTATTTTCCGGGGCCTTCTGATTTTTCCGGGCAAAATCCGTTTGTTTTTTTTCCACCTGCGCCAGTCCCTCGGCATCGGCCAGCGGACCGATGATGTCTGCAAATCGCAGGGCCTGCTGCAGGTCCATCTGCACGCCCAAATTCAGATGGGCCTTGGTAACGGCTAATCCATGGGGCCGCATGAGTGCTATTTTCCGTGCCATCGCTTTGGCCGCGGCCATGAGCTGATCCGACGGGCAGACCTTGTTGGCAAGACCCATACGATAAGCCTCCGCACCGTCCACGAGGTCACCGGTAAACATCAGCTCCTTGGCACGGGCCAGCCCCACGATGCGCGGCAGTCTTGACGAAGCGCCGGCGCCGCCGAGCCCGACACCCAGATTTTTCAGATGCAGGTCCCCGATTCTGGCGGTTTGGGCCACCACGCGAAGATCAAACCCCATACACAGCTCCAGGCCGCCTGCCGTGCAAACCCCGTCAATGGCCGCAATGGTAGCCATCCTCAGGTCCTCGATCCGGTTGACAAGATCGTTAAACTCCAGTAAAAAAGTGTCCGGAAAGGGCGCCTCCTTCATATCCGCGCCCGCACAAAAACATGGCCGGTTCTTTTTATCGGATGCACCCGTCAGGATGAGCACCCGGATGCTCTCGTCCTTTTTTATCAGATCTATGGCCTGTCTCAGTTCCAGGACCATCCTGACATTCACGGCGTTCAATCGATCTGGCCTTTGCAAGGTGATGATACCAATGGGGCCGTCCTGTTCCAATGTTATGGTCTCATAGGGCATGATCCTGCTCCTTACATCATCGTGTAGCCGCCGCTGACGCTCAGGGTTTGGCCGGTGACCCAACTGGCGGCATCGGAGGAAAGGAACACAACGCTCCTGGCGATATCCTGCGGCGTGCCTACCCTGCGCAACGGATAAGCTTTTTTCATTTTTTCCTGGGCTTCAGCCGTCAACAGCCGGGACATGTCGCTGGTGCGCCACATGCTGCTATCCCCGTAATCTTCAGGCGCGCCCACCGTGGCTCCGGGACAGACCGCATTGAGTCTTATTCCATGGCACCCCACTTCCCTGGCGATCGCTTTGGTCATGGCGATCACGCCGCCTTTGCAGCCGGAATACACCGCCTCCTGATACTCGCCCATCCTGCCGGCATCGGAGCTGACGTTTACAATCGCACCGCTTTTCTGTTCGATCATGTGCCCCAGCACGGCGCGGGTGCAATTGATAACGCTCCAGAAGTTGATGTCAACCTCTCTGACCCATTCCTCCCGCGGCTTGTCAATGAAAAGCCCCAAATGATCCCACCCGGCGTTATTGACCAGGACATCAATGCGGCCTAATTCTTCAATCACCCTTGAGACCATGGCCTCAATCTGATCAGGCCGGGTGACATCGACCTGAACAAAGAGCGCCCGGGCGCCGGACGTCTTGATTTCGTCGGCGACTCTCAGGCCGTCCTTGGCTGAAATGTCCGCAATCACCACCCGGGCGCCTTCCCCGGCAAAGGTGTGGGCAATTGCCCGGCCGATGTTGGAACCGGAACCGGTCACAATAACGGTTTTCCCTGCTAAATGTAATTCCATACCGATCTCTCCCCAAAAAAAATTTTAACTCACCGATCCCCGAACCCTGGAACCCTCGAATCCTTGAACCCTTATTTTAGTTATTCAATAGTTCCCTGACCTTGGAAATGAAGGCCGGCATTACTTTTCTCCAGTCTTCGACAACGCCGAAGCGGGCGGCTTTGAAGATATTGGCTTCCGGGTCCTTGTTGATGGCTACGATGGTTTTTGATCCGGAAAAACCGGACAGATGCTGACTGGCGCCGGAGGTGGCAACGGCAATGTACAGGTCGGGGGTTACGATCTTTCCTGTAAGACCGATCTGCAATGAATAGGGCACCCAGCCCTCATCGCAACTGGGTCGGGTTGCGCCCACGGCGCCGTTTAACAATTCCGCCAGTTCTTCCAATTGTCTGAAACCGCCGGCGCCGCCGATTCCCCTGCCCCCGGCGATAACGACACCGGCATCTTCCAGCCGGATCCCTTTGACTTCCTCGGTGCGTTTTTCCAGGATGCGGCTTCGGACGGCGGACGGGTCCATGTCTGCCTCGATCACAATCACCTTAACCGGCCGGTTATCATCCGGCTCCAGGGGCGACATCACCTTGGATCGCACC
>JAUYIZ010000337.1 GCA_030688615.1 Desulfobacterales bacterium
GACCTTTGAAAAAGGCTCAATTTCGTTCAAGTTCAAGGATGGCGAAAAATTTAACCACAGGAATACATTAAGTATTTTGAGGATTAAATTTTGAGCCAGACGCCGAAATTGGGCGAAAGGGGGTGTTTTTCAAAGGTCTCACTTTATAGACCTTGACCCGCACATGATCCGAAGTGCCGCCGGTCTCGTCGGTGAGTTCATAGCTTAAGGGCGTGACAGGATTCATGCTCGGCCAGCCCAGGTCTTTGGCCACCGGCGTCACCCAGTGGCCGAACATGTTGGTCATGACCACCACGTCCGGGTGCACCCCCTCGCGCAGCACGGCCTTTCCCTTGACCCTGCCGATGGGCGACTCGATCCAGATTTCATCCCCGTCGCCGATCCCGCGCTTTCGCGCCGCATCCGCGTTCAGCATGACCCCGGAGTGACCCAGCACCAGCTCTGCCATTTCGATCATGAGCGGCACCGCAACGTTGCTCGCCCAGGCAAACTGCATGCTGCGGGTGGAAATAAGCCACAGGTCATACTCCGGTGCGGTGGTCCAAAGGCCGGGAATATCCCAGTATTCCGGAAACGGCTTATATTCTTCCAGCTGCTTGTCCCACCAGCGGATGTCCTCTGAATGCAGCCGTTCGGACAACTGTTCGCCGATGCGTTTGAGCCGCTCCTGATAAGGCAATTCCCACCGCAGCCCCTTTTCGCGCATGATCTTGTGCAGATACCAGGGCCGCCAGTAGGAGCGCCCGAAGGTGAGCGCTTCGAACTTGGGATTCGGGATCATGTAGGCCCCGTGGGTCTTATACCAGTTTAAATCATGGGTTTCTTTGCCCTCGGACAACAGCAGGGTGGAGGCTTTGCAGAAACGGTCGACGATCTCCTCGACGCCGTATTTGCGGTCCAGCTCCAGAGAAAAATCAAAACCGGCCGTCTTGAGCGGAATCCCCAGAAACCCGCCGGTGTTGATGGCGACGTTGTACTCCTTGAGGATGCCGATCCTGTCCGCCAGCTCGGTGCAGATATCGGTGATGTCTCTGGTGTTGAACGGGGGGTCCACCACCGGCTGGCGCAAAGCCATGCCCACGTGTTCCCAGAAATGCTCCCGGGTCTTGACCCCGCCGACCCGGAAGAGCTGCAGCCCTTCGAGGTCCCCGTTTTCCGGCAGAACGACATCGGCAAAATGGGTGGTCTCGTCCAGCGTGTACCCGAAGGCCACATGAAACTCCATCTGGGCCAGGACCTCCAGAATTTTACCGGTGTCCGATTGCGCCACGGCGGGATTGCACTTGTGGGTGATGTAAATTGCCGGCGGGCTGGCCTGAGGCCACTTTTCCTTGGGCTCGAGCATGTTGAGGTACCCCAGGTGATAGGCGCCGAATTGACGGTTCTGGGGCTCAATGCCGATCATGGGCGTCAGGGAGGTGCAGGCATCGCGGAATTTGGGCGGCCAGGGCCAGTTTGCCGCGTCCGTGGGCCCCAGCGTATTGGCCATAAAGCCGTCCGGGCCGGGTTCCACAGCGCCGCCGATCTGGGTAAAACTGCCGAGGTGGCCCCCCGGAACCTCCAGGGCCCCCACCAGAATCTGCAGGACGTGCTGCGCCCAGACCGCCTGGTAGGACCCGGGCCCGTTGTTGACCGACCGGCCCAGGATGATAGAGACCGGCCGGTAGGGCGCAAGAACACCATCCACTTCGATGCTGGAGCCGATCATGGCGTTGTCGGCAAACTCTTTGGTCAAGCGCCGGATGGTGGCGGCCGAAACGCCGGCGATGGCAGCCGCCCACTCGGGGGTAAACTCGCGCATATGCTCCCGCAGAAGGGCAAAAACGGGTGTAACGGCCGCGTCCGCCACCACAAAATCCCCCTCGAGGGCAAAATCGCCGATATCTTTGTTGTCAAAAGGCTTGGCCCGGTTATCCGCCGCGTCCCATACCAGGGGCTTTCCCGTTTGGGCGTCCCGGGCGTAGTTGCCGTCAGGGCCGACCAGATAAGGGCTGTTGGTCATGGTCTTGAGAAATTCGACATCCCAGGTTTTTACCTCGTGAAGAAGCACATGCAGCATGGCAAACAAAAAAGCAGGGTCGGTCTTGGGGCGGATCGGGATCCATTCATCCGCGGTGGCGGCCGTCACCGAGAGCTGCGGCTCGACCTGCACCCGCCTCAAGCCCCGGACCCGGGCATCGGCCTGGCGATGCACACCGTGAACGCCCGTGCTGGCATTGCTGTTCTGGGCAAAAGCGATGACAAAGCGGCACAGGGGCGAATCGGCCGAACAGACAAAGGAGCGGTGCCAGAATTCACCGTAAAGATGCTCGGAATGGTAGCAGCGGATGCCGCCCCCGGAACGGAGCGTGTGGTCGGCCGGGCCCCATGCCCGGTAAAAACAGCTCAAAGTCCCGAAGAAAGCCGGCGGCGTGCCGTCCGCCCCCTGGGCAAAGACCAGTTGGGGGTATCCGGCTTCGTCCAGGAGTCCTTTTTCCCGCACGGCTCTGAAGCGGGCGGCCACCATGTCCAGGGCTTCGTCCCAGCTGATTTCAACCCATCCCGGGTCCTCGTCCCTGCCTTTTTTGGGGTTGGTTCGTTTCAGCGGGCCTTTGATGCGATGCGGGTTGTAGAGCTTCTGGATCAAACCGTAGGCCTTCACGCAGACCCGGGCCTTGGACGGATCCTTATCCAGAAAGTCAATGTTGCCTTCCACTTTCGTCGCCACGCCGTCGACGCAGTAAACCCTTGCCAGATCCGGACCGGCGTTACACTGGAAACAATAGGTGGGAACCCATTTTCCCTTTTTTGATTTGCGGTCTTGAGCTTCCAAAATTTTACCCTTCAGGCCCGCGGGCCGTCACTTCTTTATTTCAAACATTAAAAACCTGGTCCTCAGGGCCAGGTCAGAGATAGATGGCTCTGCCTTGGCGTCTTGTGTTTAAAATTACAAATTCCAAGCACCAAATTACAAATAAATCTCAAATTCCAATATGCAATGACCCAAACCTTCCATGACGAGACATCGTTTGGATTTTCGAATTTTGGTCATTGGAAATTGTTTGGTATTTGTAATTTGATATTTGTGATTTCAATCATACAATGAACTGCCAGCAAAGCAAATCCCCTCCGGGGATAACCAAAGCCTGGTCCTCAGGGCCAGGATATTTACTTGGCCATCAGGTGGGCCACCGCTTTTTCGAGCCCGTCCAGGGAAAGTTCGAACATGGGAAAAATGTCTTTGATGGCGGCGATGGTGCGGACAAAACCCCATTGTTCCGAGGAAACGGGATTGAGCCAGACCGCGTGGGAAAACGTTCGCGCGAGAAATTTGAGCTGTTCGATGCTGGGCTGCCCGCTGCGTTCCTGCATGTAGATGGAGCCGTTGGTGGACATCAGTTCAAAGGGCGCCATGCTGGCATCCCCCACCAGTATCAGGCGGGCCTGGGGATCCATACGCGTAAGATCCTCGACCTTCACCGGGTTTTTATGCCGGGCCGGATCTTTCCATACGGCCCCGTAAATGGTGTTATGGAAAAAGTATGTTTTAAGATCCTTAAACTGGGCTCTTGAATAGTCAAAAAGCGTCTGGACCAGCGGAATGTAAGGGTCCATGGACCACCCGCCGTTATCGATGGCCAGAATGATCTTGAGGCGGTCTTTCAGGTTGCGCTCAAAAACGATTTCGATCTCGCCGGCGTTTTTCATGGTCTGGTAAATGCTTTCATCAATATTTATCTGATCTTTGGGCCCGGTGGGCGTCAGGTGGCGCAGCCGCTTTAAGGCTTCGCCCATCATGGCCTGGGAAAGAATCCCATAGCCGGAATAGTCTTTATAGCGCCTTTCCATGGCGACTTTTACGGCCGATTTGTTGCGCGACACGCCCCCCACGCGCATCCCTCCGGGGTGATACCCGGAATGGCCTACCGGGGAAGTGCCTCCGGTGCCGATCCATTTGCCTCCCCCGTGGTGTTGACCTTTCTGTTCTTTGAGCCGTTCTTTGAAATACTCAATCAGTTCATCCGGGGTCATCTTTTTCAAGGTTTCTTCGTCCGTGCCCATGGCCCGAGCGAGTCCCCCCGGGTCTTTCAGCCACTCCTCCAGCAGCGCCTGGGCCATTTCAGAGATTTCAAAGCCTTCTTCATCGTCGGGCATTTCAGCCCCCTGAAAATGGTGCGCGAAAACCTGGTCGAACAGGTCGAAATACCGCTCGCTTTTAACCAGTATGGAGCGCGAGGCCGTATAAAAGTCGTCGACGCCTTGAATCAGCCCCTTGTTTAAAGCTTTTTGAAGGGTCAAGAAGGAAGTCGGGCTGACCGGGATGCCGTGCTCCTTTAATTTATAAAAAAAATCGACGAACATGTTCGGCTACACCTGATTCGGGGTTATAATAATCTGCGGCGGCTGACAAAGCTGGCGGCCTGATGATAATCCTGACTTTTCTTGAACAATACGCCCAGATAGGGAGCCTCGCCCTTGATGAGTTTTTTGGCCTTGAAGTCCGGGTCGGCGTTCAAGGCCCGGATCCAGTTGATCAGTTCCCGGGTTGCGGGTTTTTTCTCGATGGCGCTAAGCTCCCGGAGCTTGTAAAAGGCGGCGATGGCGTTTTCCATAAGTTCCGCGTCGATCTTCGGGAAATGGACCCCGATGATTTTGCGCATCATATCCGCATCCGGAAAAGCGATGTGATGGAAATTGCAGCGCCCTAAAAACGGATCGGAAAGATCTTTTTTGGCATTGGAGGTAATGATGATCACCGGCCGGATCTTGGCCTTGACGGTGGTATCGATTTCCATGATGTCAAACTCCATCTGATCCAGAACATCCAGCATGTCATCCTGAAAATCGGTGTCCGCCTTGTCGATCTCATCAATCAGCAATACTGTTTTGACATCTGCGGTAAAGGCCTGGCCGATTTTGCCCATCCGGATATATTCCTGGATATTGCTCACGTTCCTGCAGGAATCCCCGAAACGGCTGTCGTTCAGCCGGGTCAGGGTATCGTACTGATACAGCGCCTCTACCAGCTTCATGCTCGATTTCACATTCAAAACAATCAGGGGCATCTTCAGGCTTTCCGAAATGGCATGGGCGAGCATGGTCTTGCCGGTGCCGGGCTCCCCTTTGAGCAAAAGCGGCATTTCGAGGGCCATGGTCATGTTCATGATGCCGGCCAGTTCATCGTCCAATACATAGCGCGTGGTTCCTGAAAATTTATCAGGGTCTTTAACTGTAGTCATAACGCTCCTCTAAGCTTTCGTGATCTTGTCCGTTGTCGTCGTGTCTCAACCTCTGAGAAACTAATTTAGTCAATTTAAGCACTTTTTTGGCATGGTCAAGGCTTAATGTCCCTGTTCCGCAGCTGGGGGTAATCAGGGACTGGGCCAGGACACGGGAACTGTCCAGACCCAGGGCCGTTAGCTTGCGCGCTTTTTCCTGCCACTGGCGCGTCAGGGTCGCGGCCGTCTCCTTTTCAATGTCCGCGGCGCGCAGGGTCGGGATGATGCCCCACGCCAGGATGCCCCCGGATTCCATAAACTTTCTGACCTGGTCCCGGTAAAGGATGAATTTGTCAAAATGGGAATAGGCATCGAAGCTGACGATGTCTATGGAAGATTCCAGCACCAGGGACCAGTCGGTGTTGGAACAGACATGAATGCCGCAGAGCCCGCCCCGGGCGTGAACGACCCGGATCACTTCCTCCAGGCAGTTTTTTATTTCATCTGTTGAGATGCTGATCAAAGCGGATGAGCCAAATCCGGCCAGGGCGGGTTCGTCCAGGAAGATGATCACCGGACAGCCGAACTGCGAAAGTTTTTCAACCTGCCAGGCCGCCTTCAGGGTTAACAGCTTTACCGCGGCATCCCGCAGCTGTTCGTTGTAAAAGATGGCTTTTCCCTGCCGGTCCTTTACGCTGGTGCAGAAAGTCAGCGGGCCGGTGATTTGACCTTTCACCGCCCGGGGCGGTTCTGGAAGACGCTTCAAATGGTCCATGAAAACAAAAAACCCCCTGGCACTTTCCGGCGTGAGGGCGAACCGGCCCGTCTCCGGGACGGCCTTGTTTTCATCCACGGCCAGGTATTCTTCATAAAATTGTAAAAGCTCTCCGGCCAGCGACGGGCTGTCCAGGGCGATAAAATCCTTTTCCTTTTCACGAACCAGCCCCGGCATCCCGGGTAAAAACTGCGCAATCATTCCTTCCTCCCTGTAAACCGGGAGCTGAACCCATAAAGGAATCTGGGGGGTATGCTCAAAAACAAGTTTTACGGCCTCCCCGTGGTCAGCCACCGGAAGGCTGCCGATGAGCAGCGGCAGGCCGTCAGCCTGGAAGGGGTGGGACATTATTCTCAAAACTCCTTTCATCAAAGGTTGAGTTTTTATCCAAACATAGAAAACCTGGTCCTCGGGGCCAGGTCAGAGATAGATGGCTCTGCCTTGGCGTTTTGGGTCTAAAATTACAAATTCCAAGCACCAAATTACAAACAAATCTCAAAT
>JAUYIZ010000347.1 GCA_030688615.1 Desulfobacterales bacterium
TTTCTCAGACGAGGCTTAAGGTTACAACTCTTGCATATTGCGCCTGACACCTGAAACCTGACACCAAATAGCCGTGACATAAAAACGGACCGGAAACAGCCATGAAAATCTCAGCAACCAACAGTCTTGATTTACACCCCAGACAGACCAGATAAACCAGATAAACCAAATAGACCAGACAGACCAGATTTTGCCTTGTGGCGTTACATGGGATGTGATAGGGTGGCAATATGACAAAAAAACATTTTCAACCTTACCGGTTTGATTTTGAGATCGGCTACCTGGTGAAAAGTCCGTGCAAAACATGCGAAAGTCGGAAAATTTTTCCGGCCTGCATGGACAGCTGCCGCCTCATCGACGGCATCCACGCACTGTTGTCCCACACCATATCCTGTTCCAGGGGATTTTCGTCTTGTGAATCTTTTGCCCTTTCCCAGCAAGGCTGGGAGAGAAAGTAGGAGCACTAAGGGCCGGGAGAGTCCACATGAAGACAGGAAGACCATCGACGGACACCTTTTACACCATTGAGGAAAAAGAAAACAGGGAGTTCAGCATCCGGCTGCAGGGCAGGATCGACTCCCGGAACGCGACGGGCATATTAAAAGCGCTTTGCGATGCCATGACCCGGACGCCGCCCGCTTTGCTGACGGTCGACCTGGACCGGGTGACTTACCTTGATGATTTCGGGGTCCTGGTGCTCTTTGAGCTTAAACACCTGACGGAAGATGCCCGGGGAACCTTTCGCCTGGCCAACATCCGGGAAAACGCGCAGGGCATCCTTGAAAAAGTCAATTTTGAATCCCGGCCGAAGTGTCAACGAACCCCGCCCCAGCGATCATTCAACCTTTTTCTCCATCTGGGCGAATCCGCCATACACCTGGGCGTCAATATCCGGTTTTTCATCTCTTTTCTCGGCTCCCTGCTGCTTTCCGTGGTGCATGTGATCCTGCACCCCAGGTCGCTCCGGCTGAGCGACACCATCACCCACATGGAAAAGACCGGGGTCGGCGCGCTTCCCATCGTGGCACTGATCAGCTTTCTTCTCGGTCTGATCATGGCCTTCATGTCCGCGCTTCAGCTCAAGCAGTTCGGGGCCAACATCTACGTGGCCTCCCTGGTGGCCATCGCCATGGTGTCGGAGCTGGGGCCCATCATGACCGCCATCATCGTGGCCGGCCGGAGCGGGTCGGCCTATGCCGCTGAAATCGGGACCATGAAGATCAACGAGGAAATCGACGCCCTGTTCACCATGGGGTTTGACCCCACCGTGTTTCTGGCAGTTCCCCGGATCTTTGCGTCCGTGATCGTGCTGCCCATCCTGACGCTTTTTTCAAACCTGTTTGCCATTGCCGGCGGGCTGGCGGTGGGGGTGCTGCTCTTGAATTTAACCTTGACATCCTATATCGTACAGACCCTTGAATCCCTTTCGGTAGTGGAAGTTATCTGGGGTCTTGGAAAAAGCGTGATATTTGCCCTGCTCATCGCCTGGATCGGCTGCCTGAGGGGGTTTCAGGCCAAAGGCGGCGCCACGGCCGTGGGAAATGCCGCCACGTCCGCGGTGGTGAGCAGCGTTTTTCTGATCATACTTTTTGACTCTATTTTTGCCGTCATCCGCAGCTATTACGGGTTTTTTTCCATCGTATGAACCCAGCGCCGGCCATACAGGTCAGAGACCTGGTTGCAAAATATGATGACAACCTCATTCTGGACCGCATCAGTTTTGACGTCCGTCACGGGGAGATCTTTGTCATTCTGGGGGCAAGCGGCTGCGGCAAGTCAACCCTGCTGCGGCACCTGGTGGGGTTGAACAAGCCTTTTTCCGGGGGCATCATCGTAAACGGTGTCGATATCGTTGCCTGCGATGAAACCCGGTTTCGCGACTGCCTGAAAAATGTCGGCATTCTTTTTCAGAGCAGCGCCCTTTTCGGCTCCATGACCGTGGCGGAGAACCTGGCCCTTCCCATCACGGAATACACGGACCTGCCCCCGGAGGCAATTGACGACCTTGTCGGCATGAAGCTCTGCATGGTCGGGCTTGAAGGGTTCGAGGACTATTTTCCCTCCCAGATCAGCGGCGGGATGAAAAAGCGGGCCGGGTTTGCCCGGGCGATGGCCCTGAATCCGGAAATTCTTTTTCTGGACGAGCCCACGTCGGGTCTGGATCCGGTCAGCTCGGCGGAAATCGATGAGCTGATTTTAAGCATCAACCAGAGTATGGGCGCTACCATCGTGATTGTCACCCATTCGCTCAGCAGCATTTTTCGTGTGGCCGGGCGGGTCGTGATGCTGGACAAACACACCCGAAAGATCATTGCCGAAGGGGACCCGAAATATTTGAAAGAACACAGCGACAACCCCGAGGTGCGCCGGTTTTTTAATTCGGAGGCAAGTACGTAGGGTTAAAAGATAAGTGCTGAGTACTGAGTGCTGAGTAAATGATTAAGAACAAGGGCTAAGGGCAAAAGATAAGTGCTGAGTACTGAGTGCTGAGTAAAAGATTAAGAACAAGGGCTAAGG
>JAUYIZ010000349.1 GCA_030688615.1 Desulfobacterales bacterium
GATGCCGAACACTTTAAATTTGCGGGCCGAGGTGAGAACACGCTGTTCAAATGAACCGATCATCTGATTATAGGTCGCACTGCAGCGTTCAATATCACGGCCCAGTTTGTTGATATGTTTTGCCATGGAGTGAAGCCGGCCGTAGAGTTCGTGCCCCAGTTGTCCGATGGCCCTGGTATTTTCTGCAACGACCTCCTGCCGCCATCCAAAAGCGATTGTTTTTAACAGAGAAATTAATGTGGTGGGGGTCGCCAGAATGACACCCCTGTCCGCTCCGTTTTCTATCAGGCGCGGATTCTGGGTAAGGGCCGCTGAAAAGAAATTTTCGCCGGGGATGAAAAGGACCACAAATTCAGGGGTCGGATTAAATTGCGTCCAGTAAGACTTTTGAGCCAGTTGAAGGATGTGGGTCTGAAGTTGTTTGGCGTGCTTTTCAAGCAGGACCTGTCGCTGCTCGTCTGATTGCGCTTCCAGCGCTTCCAGATATGCGGCGATGGGAACCTTGGCATCCACGATAATCAGTCGACCCCCGGGAAGATGGACGATCATGTCCGGTCGCGAGATGTTCTCCTCATTATGGGCGGTTTGCTGCTCAAAAAAATCACAGTGGCTTTGCATTCCGGACAGTTCGGACACCCGCTTTAAGGTCATTTCACCCCACCGGCCTCTGACATGGGGGACACGAAGCGCCTTGACCAGATTGCCGGTTTCCTTTTGCAGGGACTGCCCGGTTGCCAGCAGCGAGGCAACCTGTTCGGAAAGGCCGCCATACGCCTTTTCCCGGGTCCGTTCCATTTCCTGGGTATGAAAATCATAACGTTCCAGAGCCTCCTTAATGGGCGTCACAAGATTTTTCACCGCCTGGCTTTCTGCCTCCAGATCTTTCTGGGCGCTTTTCAGATATTTTGAAAGGCTGGTTTGGGCCAGGTCGAGAAATGCCTGGTTGTTTTTTTGCAGGGCGCTGGCGGACAAGGCTTGATAGGTGTCGGTCAACCGGTGTTGCACATCTTCCAGGAGGGCGAGCTTTTCCCCGGTCGCCGCGCGTTCTTTTTCAATGATGGTTTCCAGTTTCGCCTGCTGGGCTTTCAGCTCAATGATCGTTGCAGTGGCCGATTTAAATTCCTGTCCGGTTTCGCTGAGCATCGCGCGCAAACCGGCTATCTCTTCGGTTTTCCCGCGAACCGTTTCCGATAGAGAAGCGATCTCCGTACGGGTTTTTATGAGGAGATCTGAAAGTTGATTTGAAAATTTTAATTTGGCAAGTGTCCAGGCTGCAACAAACCCGATAAGGGTGCCGATAAATATAAACGTTGTAATTTCGATAGGATTCATTTGCTGCGGAAAAACCTTCCGCTTTTGCCCCCTGATTTTTCAAGAAGAAAAATGTCCGAAATCATCATTTCCCGATCGTAGGATTTGCACATATCATAAATCGTAAGCGCGGCAACCGCAACCGCGGTAAGCGCTTCCATTTCAACCCCGGTTGGCCCGATGATTCGAACCGTTGCCTGGATGCGGACCGTGCTGGAAGGCCGATCCGGAAAAAAATCGAGGGAAATATGAGTGATGTTCAGCGGGTGGCACATGGGGATGAGTTCCGACGTTTTTTTCCCGGCCATGATACCGGCAATGCGTGCCGTTTCAAGCACGTTTCCTTTTTTAACGGTCTGGCTTTGAATTTTTTCAAAAGTCTCCGGCTTCATGGAGACGATCCCTTGTGCCGTGGCTTCGCGGACTGTCGGCGCCTTGCTGGTCACATCCACCATCCGTACGCGGCCTTCTTTGTCTACATGGGTAAATTCTTTCATAAACGGCTATCCTGACATCCCTTGTGCGATGGCTAAATCTTCAGGTGTGTTGATATTAAAAAACGATAAAAGCTCCGGGTCTCTTGCCCGCAGCAATTTTTCGGGAATTTTTTTAAGGCGGACATTCTCGAAGAATTTTCGAACTTTCAGCTCCTGGATTAAAATGCGCCCTTTTTCAGGCAGGGGGTTTTGCTTTAAAAGGTGTTGCCCGATGGGCTTCAGGCAGCCCTTGGAATATGCCGCACAAAGTGGCTGGAACCCGAGGGCCGTGTCGGGAATGATCACATCATAACCGGGTTCGATCTGGGTCAGGACCAGCTCAATCATTTCAGGCTTTAAGAATGGCGTATCACAGGCGATAAAAAACGAATACGGATGGGTGGCATAAAAGAGCCCGGCATGGATTCCGGTCAAGGGGCTTTGAATCGGAAACAGATCTGTCACGATTTGAAAATCCCGGTCCAGATATGCAACCGGGTGGTTGGTAACCAGGATGATTTCATCAAAAAATTCCTTAAATAATTGACCGATGCGGTCGATAATTTTTTCTCCGCCCACCTGGAGAAACGCCTTGTTTTTTCCGTTAAAGCGGGCATTGCGTCCTCCGGCCAGGATAATGCCGGAACAGGGAAAATCCATCTCTCAACGACCTCGTTTAAAAGAATTGTGATCCGGCCCTTAACCTTAAAG
This sequence comes from Desulfobacterales bacterium, assembly GCA_030688615.1. Classification (GTDB taxonomy): domain Bacteria; phylum Desulfobacterota; class Desulfobacteria; order Desulfobacterales; family JAUYIZ01; genus JAUYIZ01. The sequence goes on from JAUYIZ010000349.1 coordinate 2,499, forward strand.
CCATAATGGCTCACAATAAAAGGAAATTGAAATAAAATCAAGGCAATTTACGGGAAGATATATTGCTTGATCTTACCCTGCAGCATGGTATAAAGGGATTTTCGAACTGAAGTGGCGATTTGGTAAAAAGTCAGAGTTTCGGGGGGAAAATGAGCATGCCAGAGATAATTTTGGATGCGGAGGATATCCATCGTATTGTGACCCGGATGGCTCATGAAATTCTTGAGGTCCACAAAGGGGTTGAAAATCTGGCTTTGGTCGGCATTCAAACCCGGGGCGTTTACCTGGCCAAACGCATCCAGGCAAAAATCAATGCCATCGAAGCGGTCAAAATTCAAACAGGTCAACTGGACATCACGCTCTACCGGGATGACTGGACCCGCATCAGCCCCCATCCCATAGTGCAGGCCACGGAGATACCGTTCAGTGTTGACGGGAAACAGATCATTCTGGTCGATGATGTATTGTTTACGGGCCGAACGGTGCGGGCGGCCATGGATGCGGTGATCGATTTCGGCCGACCGGATCGCATCGAGCTTGCGGTCCTCATCGATCGCGGCTACCGGGAGCTTCCGATCCAGGCAAACTATGTCGGCAAACATGTTGAAAGCAGACGGTCAGAAACGATCAATGTCCTGCTCAAGGAGCATGACGGCGGCGATCGGGTCGTAATCATACCTGCTCAAGGAGCATGACGGCGGCGATCGGGTCGTAATCATATAGGAAAATATCATGGGAACGAAAGAACACAAGGACGGTGCCCCGGATAAGGTTAAACTGGGTATTATCAGCATTTCAACCACGCGCACCATAGACAGCGATATAAGCGGGCACTGGATGGCGCGAAGTGCAAAAAAGGAAGGTCATGAGGTTGCCTTTCATCAAGTCGTGCCGGATGAGAAAGAAGCCATCGTCGGGGCGCTTCTGGACGCAGTTGAGAGCCATGCCCCCCAGGTCGTCCTCTTGACCGGCGGCACGGGCATCAGCGAAAAGGACGTCACCATAGAAGCTTTGCGGCCCTTGTTTGACAAGGAGCTGACCGCCTTTAGTCATCTTTTTGCCCAGCTTAGCTTTGAAGAGATCGACTCGGCCGCTATCTTATCCCGGGCCACTGCCGGGGTCATCGGGAAAGTAATTGTTTTTTGCATGCCCGGCAGTCTGAATGCATGCAAACTGGCGTGCAAGGCGCTTATTTTCCCCGAGCTGGGCCATCTTGTCAGGCATGCCTTTGAACCCTGAGGGGCGGCTGCAGGAAAATGCCCTCCGGCGCTCATAATTTTGCTTGACAACGGGGAGGTTTTCTTTTTATTAGACTCCTTATTGCCAGCCGCAAGGGCGAGTTTTATTAACCGTCTCACAATTAATCCAGAATCCCGTCATTCCCGCGCAGGCGGGAATCCAGTCCGTTTCTGGATGCCGGATCAAGTCCGGCATGACAAAACGTCAAAAGTATAACGAAACGGTTAATAATAGTATAATTTTTGCACGAGCCCCAAGCCTCAACAATGAAAGATTGCAGATCCCGCTATGATAAAAATCCAAGGTCTTAAAAAAAGCTTTCTTTCCCAGGAGCAGAGCAGATCCGTACAGGCATTGAGAGGGATCAGCTTTGAAGTAAAGGATGATGAGTTTTATACCCTTTTAGGCCCCTCCGGTTGCGGCAAAACCACCGCATTGCGATGTATTGCCGGATTTGAAAATCCGGAAGAGGGGGAAATCTGGATAGACGACCGCCTGGTCTATTCCAGTTATAAAAAAATTAATGTTCCTGTGACCCAAAGGGATTTAGGCATCGTTTTTCAATCCTACGCCATATGGCCCCACATGAACGTTTTTCAAAACGTAGCGTTTCCTTTAGCCTACGGTCAGCATCGGGTGTCCAGGCAAAAAATCAGGGAACGTGTTCAACAGGCGCTCAAATTAACCCAGCTGGATGGATTGGATAACCGGCCGGCGCCCTATCTCAGCGGGGGGCAGCAGCAACGTGTCGCGCTGGCCCGGGCGCTGGTTCATGAACCGCGTGTGCTGCTGCTGGACGAACCACTCAGCAACCTGGATGCCAATCTGCGTGAGGATATGCGCCTGGAAGTCAGGGAGTTGTCCAAGCGGCTGAAAATGACGACATTGTATGTGACCCACGACCAGCTGGAAGCCCTTACCATGTCCGACCGGGTCAGCGTAATGAAAGACGGGCAAATCATCCAGGAGGGCACGGCCCTTGAGATTTACAAAATGCCCACGAGCCGGTTCGTGGCTAAGTTTATCGGCATAGCCAATTTTATTCCGGGCCGCATAACAGCAGTTATGGAGAACGGCCAGGCTGAAGTCAAGATTGCATCCGGAACCCTTCACTGCGCCAAACCTGAAAACGTGTCGGTGGGCGACGAAGTCCTGGTCATGATCCGACCCGAGGATATCACGGTCTGTCTGCCTGAAACGCGACCGGACGGCAATGTCCTCGAAGGGAATATAGAGAAGGTTGTTTTTACGGGAGAAATGCTGGACTGCCGGGTCAAGGTTTCAGACAGTATCCTGCGGCTGCATGTCCATCCGAACAAAATTCTTGAATTGGGTAAAAACATCCTGCTTCATCTGATTCCGCAGCGGTGTCGGATTATACCCAGATAGAAGGAAGTGTTGAGAAACAACGGCAGACTTATTGTCTTTTGGAGCTTCACGATTATTCTTGGAAGCGCTGTGGTCATGCCATTGTGCCTGTTGGTGCTGAACAGTTTTCGCCATGTGGGTATCGGAGAACTTTCCTTTTCCTTCAGCAAATTCACCCTCAACAATTATATCGAAGCTTATTCCCATCCGGCTACATTCAAAATGCTTTTAAACTCGTTCTTGTTTTCCATCGGGTCCATGCTGGTGTCGTTCTTCTTCGGTGCAAGTCTGGCCTTTTTATCTGAACGGACGGATTTGCGCTTTCGGGCGGCCATCCCCTTTATCGTCATGATTCCCCTGGTGATTCCTTCCATCGTGAAAGGGATTGCCTGGCTTTTTCTTCTGACTCCCAGGGTCGGATTGATGAATATCCTGTTGAAAGAGCTCGGTTTTGAAACATTCAGGTTGAATGCCTATTCCCTTCCGGCCATGATCTGGGTGGAAGGGATCAGCATGAGCACGCTGGCTTATTTGTTGATCGGGGCGGTGTTGCGCCAGATGGATCCTGCTTTGGAGGAAGCGGCCCTGGGAAGCGGGGCAACGGTTTGGCGGGTCGTGTATCGGGTGACCATCCCCCTTTTAGGTCCGGGGCTCGCCGGCGCGGGAATCCTGCTGTTCATCCGGGGCATGGAGACCTTTGAAGTGCCGATGCTTTTGGGGTTCAGCAGGGGGATTTTTGTGTTCAGCACCAATATTTACTACTCCCTGCGCAGCGCTTTTCCCCCGGATTATGGACTGGGGTTTGCATACAGCATGGGTCTGGTGACCCTCACGGTTTTTTCTCTGTTGATATACCAGCGGATGTTCAAAAGGGCCGAACAGTACACCGTTGTGACGGGCAAAGGGTATAAGCCCCGGCTGATCAAGCTGGGAACCTGGAAATATGCGGCCTGGGGCATGGTCGGGTTTTATCTTCTGTTTGCCATTTTGTTTCCGCTCTTCATATTGATCTGGGCTTCCTTTTTACCTTTCTTCAGACCGCCCTCGGCAGCGGCGATGGCCATATTGACCCTGGAAAACTACACGAATCTTTTACGTTCCGACGCCCTGGTCCGTGCCGTTAAAAATACGCTGATCCTCGGGGGAATCAGCAGCGTCTGCGTTATGTTTCTTTCCTTACTGTCCTCCTTATTCGTTTACCGTACCAACATTGCCGGGCGCAAGGCGCTGGACTTTATTATTTTTCTTCCCTACGCGGTCTCGGGTATGGTTGTCGGGGTGGCATTTATGATTGTCTTCCTTTCATTTCCCAACCCGATCTATAATACCATCTGGATTATTGTGCTGGCCTATACCATCAATTACCTGCCCATCGGAACCCGGTTTACCAATGCGGCGATCGTTCAGATCCATAAGGAATTGGACGAAGCGGCCATGGCCAGCGGGTCAAATTTCTGGACACGACTTTTCCGGATCTGGTTGCCCCTGTTAGCTCCAGGACTGATCAACGGTTTTCTTTTTGTTTTAATTTTAAGCTTTAAAGTCATGTCGATTGCCGTGCTGCTCCAAGGGCCGGATAACATGATACTTTCGGTGTATTTGTGGCGTCTGTGGGATTCGGGGTCTCTGGGGGCCGCCTCTGCCCTTTCGGTGGTCCTCGTCTTTGCCTTGGGCACGCTTACCGTTGCCACCCGCTGGCTGTCCCGCGGGTCGCAGGCCGTATAAAAGCCTCCAATTCTGCACGGAGGCTTTCATTTGCAGTGTTATAGACTTTACCTGTAAGAATATTTTAACTCATTATCATGAGCAAAAAGGAGGTTGAACGTGAAATACTACGCGGATATGAGGGAGTATATCGGTTTCCTTGAAAGCAAAGGAAAGCTGATACGGATTAAAAGAGAAATCAATAAGGACCTGGAGCTTCATCCCCTGGTCAGATGGCAGTTCAGGGGACTTGCCGAAAAGGATCGCAAGGCGTTTTTGTTTGAAAATGTCATCGATGCCGCCGGCAAAAAATATGATATTCCGGTTCTCGTGGCCGCCCATGCCCCTTCCACTGAAATTTATGCCATGGCCATGAATTGCGAACCGGATCAAATCCTGGAGAAATGGGCGGACTCGGAACGGAATCCGATTCCCCCCAAAATGGTCGCCGCCGGCCCGGTTCAGGAAGAGATTCATGTGGGCGACTCTCTGCTGGAACATGGGGGGATGGGGGAATTTCCAGTGCCCATATCCACGCCGGGTTTTGACAGTGCGCCCTTTCTCACCGCCGGCAACTGGGTCACCAAAGACCCGGATACCGGCATCATCAATGTGGCCAACCACCGGGCCATGGTCAAAGCGCCCCTGAGGCTCGGATGTCTGGCGGATCAGTCCCAGCATATTCGTATCCATTGGGAAAAATACAGGCGCAAAGGGTCTCCCACCATGCCCGCGGCCATTGTCATCGGCCCCCCGCCCAACGTCGGTCTGGTGGCCACGGCCAAAGTGCCCTATGAGTCCGATGAGTACCATGTGGCCGGAGGGATGGCCGGATCTCCGCTGGAGCTGGTAAAATGTCAAACCATCGATCTGGAAGTGCCGGCTTCCGCCGAGATCGTTCTGGAGGGCCATGTCCCCACCGACCAGCTGGAGACGGAGGGACCTTTCGGGGAATTTCCCGGATACATGGGCATGGGCGGGCCCAATCTGTATATGGATATCACCTGTATCACCCATCGGAAACGTCCAATATTCAATGCCTTTCTCAGCCAGTTTCCAACCAGCGAGAGCAGCACGTTAAGGGGCGTGAGCGGTGACGGGACGTTTTACAAGTTTTTAAAATACGACCTGAGCATTTCCAGTATCAAAGAAGTGTTCTTCCATAGAGAGAGCGGCGCCAGGCCTTTTTGTGTGCTCTGTTTTCAAAATCCTCGAAAGGCGGAGGTATGGAGCGCCTTAAAGGGGGCCGATGCCCTGGCGCCCGGGCACATCAAGATGATCATTGCGGTGGACGACGACATCGACCCGAAAGATGCCGATTCGGTTATCTGGGCGCTGGGCTACCGGATGCAGCCCCACCGGGACATGCTGATTACGAATCCTTCCAAAACATCCGGGCTGGACCCCTCGGTGGCCCCCCCGGAAGAGATGAGAAAAAGGGGTCCTACGGCCCATTACGGTTCTACGGTGCTGATCGATGCCACGCGGAAGTGGGACTATCCCCCCGTATCGCTTCCCACAAAGGAACTCATGGAACGGGCCAAAAAGATCTGGGAGGAGGAGGGGCTTCCCCCGCTTACCCCCAAAAAGCCATGGTACGGCTATCCGCTGGGGTACTGGAAGGACGAGGACCAGGAAGATGCCGAACGGGCCTTGCGAGGGGAGCATTATCTGACGGGAGAAAAACATGCGCGCAATAGAGTAAAACCCCGGAAATAATTGAACAGCGAATATAATAGGAGATCGAAGCAATGAGATCGGAAAGCTACACCCGGATCGGAACGCGTCAACCCCCCATTGACGGACTCCCGAAGGCTTCAGGACAGGCCAGATACACGGCGGACATGATTTTGCCCCGCATGCTGGTGGGCAAATTGTTGGGAAGCCCTCATCCGCATGCCAGGGTGATCCATGTGGACCCCAGCCGGGCCCTGGCGTTAAAAGGGGTTAAAGCCGTGGTCACCGGCGCCGACCTGGGCGGGCGGACTTACGGGACTTTTACCAGCCGCTCAGATGAGAGCGGTCTGACGGTCAAAGCGCGTTATGTGGGAGACCCCGTTGCCGCGGTTGCGGCGGTGGATGAGGAAACGGCCATTGAGGCGCTGGATCTCATCCAGGTCGATTATGACGTGCTGCCGGCGGTATTCAACCCGGAGGATGCCATGGCCGAAGGGGCGCCGCTGATTCATGATGCCTATGAGAAAAACATCGTCGCGTACCGCAAATTTCAGTTCGGCGATGTTGATCAGGCATTTGAGGACAGTGATTATATCAGGGAAGACCGTTTTTTCAGCCAGTCCGTCTGTCATGCCGCCATGGAGCCCCGGGCGGTCCTGGCCGATTATGAACCTCCCGGAAAGCTCACCCTCTGGGCCTCGACCCAGGCCCCTTATAAAGTCCGCAGGAGTCTTTCCGAGCTGCTGGACATGCCGCAGCAAAAGATCCGGGTGATCAAGCCCTATGTCGGGGGCGGTTTTGGCGGCAAGGCGGAGTTGTACCCGCTGCAGGTGGCCGCTGCCCTGCTGGCCATCAAGACGGCAAGGCCTGTAAAAATCGGGCTGACCCGGGAAGAGGAGACCTCGGCGACGCGTCTGAAGGCCTCCATGAAGGTGTACGTCAAGACGGGTGTGAAGAAAGACGGGGCCATCCGGGCCCAGTATGTGAAATGCCTGGCAGACGGCGGAGCCTATTCCAGCACCAGTATCATGCTCATGTACAATGCCGGTTTGACGTGCCTGATCCCTTATCGCATCCCGAACTTCAAATACGAAGGGCACATGGTGTACACCAACACACTGGCATCCGGTCCCATGCGGGGGCATGGGGCCAACCAGCCGCGTTTTGCGGTGGAATCCCAGCTGGATATGATTGCCGAAGACCTCAAGCTGGATCCGGCCGAGCTGAGACTCAGAAATGCCACCCAGGCAGGAGACACCGCCATCAGCGGGCTGGTTTTTGACAGTTGTGAACTGACCAATGCCATCAAGGCCGGCACAAAACAATCCGGCTGGTATGAAAAACGGCGCCAGAAAAAAGCCAACCGGGGAATCGGAATTGCCTGCGGCGGGTTTGTCTCGGGGGCGCGGGGCAGCGGGCATACGGCGTCCGGGTCGTTTATCCAGGTCAATGAGGACGGCGGCGTGACCGTCATGACCGGCTCGTCGGACATCGGCCAGGGATCCCGGACCGTTATGGCCATGGTGGTTGCGGAAGAATTGGGGGTTGACGTTTCAGATGTCAATGTCATATCCGCGGATACGGAGACAACGCCCATCGATCCCGGCACCTTTTCGAGCCGGGTGACGTTTTATGCGGGAAATGCCACTTTGATCGCTGTGCGGCAGGTCAAGGCGCAGCTTGCCGAGATGGCCGCAACTTTAATGGAAGCCAATGTGGAAGATCTGGTATTCCGCCATCAGAAGGTCTATGTGAAGGGAAATCCGAATATTTTTATTCCGTTTCCCGAGCTGGCAAAAAAGACCGAGGCGGTGGGCCACGGCCGGTTGATTGTCGGCCACGGGCAGTGGGCCCCTGACAACACGCAGTTTCCGGACCGTAAAACCCAGTACGGCAACCCTTCCGGCGCGTACAGCTTTGCCGCCCAGATCGCGGAGGTGGAAGTTGACAGGGATACGGGTCAGGTCAAGCTGCTCAATTTTGTTGTCGGGGACGACTGCGGGCAGGTGATCAATGCACTGGCCGCGGAAGGACAAACCGAAGGATGCGTGGCCATGGGACTCGGCCAGGCGCTGATGGAAAACGTGGTTTTTGGCAACAACGGACAGATCATGAACCCTTCTTTGCTGGACTACCGGATTCCCACGGCGCTGGATTGTGCGAGTACGACGCTGCTGGAGGTGGGAACGCCGGATCCCATGGGCCCTTACGGGGCCAAAGAGATCGGAGAAGGTCTTTTGATATCCACCGTCCCTGCCATATGCAATGCCATTTATAATGCCGTGGGGGTGCGTATTACGGAACTTCCGGTGACGCCGGAAAAAATTCTCACGGAACTGGAAAAAAATAGACTTTCAGATAAAGAAAGGAAATCTCGGTCATGATGCGCTTACCTAAGATGGAACATGTTGCGCCCAGGACCCTTCAGGAGGCATGCGGCCTGCTGGAAGAACACGGGCAGAATGCTGAAATCCTGGCAGGGGGCACCGATCTGATCGTTGCGTGCAAACTGGGCAATGTCAAGCCGGCTTTGCTGGTCAGTCTGAGCGGCATAGCCGAACTTAAAGGGATCCGCTTGAATGAAAAAGGCGGCATCGGAATTGGCGCCATGACGGCGCTGAAAAATGTGAAGGATCATCCCGACATCCGTCAACATTATCCGGCGGTCGCGCAAGCCGCCGGTCTGGTGGCCGCAACGCAGCTTCAATACATGGGCAGCCTCGGGGGCAATTTGTGTTTAGACACCCGGTGTATTTATTACAATCAGTCCCATAGCTGGAGAAAGACCCGGGATGTTTGCATTAAGATGGGCGGGGATGTCTGCCACGTGGTTGCCAAAGGAAAAAGTTGTTACGCGGTTTTTTCGGCGGATACGGCCCCTGCGCTGATGGCCCATGAGGCCCAGGTGCGCTTGACAAGCCGGCAGGGGGAACGCGTCATTCCGGTTGCTGCTTTATACAGCGGCGACGGGAAAAAGCCTTTGACCCTTAAAGCCAACGAAATCCTGACCGAGATCATGCTGCCGCCGGTCAGGAAAAATACCAAAAGCATTTATTTAAAATATCGTGTGAGGTCCGCCATTGATTTTCCCCTGGCAGGCGTTGCCGTGGCGGGCACCCTGTCTGAATCGGGCCACTTTGCCGACGGCCGCATCATCATAAATGCCGTGGGATCCGGACCCCTGGAATGCCTGGCGGCCGAAGAATTGATAAACGGCAGGTCCCTGGAGGCCGTCCTGATCGGGCAGGCGGCTGAAAAAGCTGCCGGAACAGCCCACCCCGTGGCCAATGTCATCGGCGCCGGGCCCGGCTATCGGCGGAAAATGATCGGGGTTCTGACCCGGCGCGCCCTAATGAGCTTTACAAACGTCCCGGACTGAAGCTGACGGGCGATTGCTTTGGAGGAAAACCATGAAAAGGAACCTGGAACTAACGGTCAATGGCGAAGTTTGGGATTTGGAAACCGGCCCCCACCGGACACTGCTGGAAGTTTTGCGCGAGGATCTCGGGCTGATGGGTACGAAAGAGGGTTGCGGCCTGGGGGCCTGCGGGGCATGCACGGTTCTCATCGACGGGTCGCCGGCGCTTGCCTGCCTGACCCTGGCCGTGGAAGCGCAGGGTAAAAGTATCACCACCATCGAAGGGCTCGTAAAAGACGGCCGGCCCGATCCGATTCAGACGGCCTATATCAATCACGGTGCGATTCAGTGCGGTTTCTGCACCCCCGGGTCCATCTTGTCTGCCAAGGCCCTGCTGGACAAAAATCCGAAACCGTCGGAAAATGAGATCAAGGATGCCCTGGCCGGGAATCTGTGCCGCTGCACCGGGTATAATAAAATCATCGAAGCCGTTGCGTCCCTGTCTCAGGATTGAAGGCCCCTGAGATAGGCCTCCCATTCCATGGGGAGTAGTTGTTTCTTTCTGCTGTTGCAATCCTTGCAGGCCGTAACGACGTTTCCCTTCGTGCTGTGTCCTCCCCTGGAGATGGGCGCCACATGATCCATCGTAAACGCTTTGAAGGGGAAAGCTCTACCGCAGTAGTAACAGACGCCCTTGGCCAAACGCCGTTTCCACCACTGGGATGCGCGCAATTCTCTTGCCTTCTGGCGCTGCCGGGTAATATCCGCCGGGTCAAGATCAAAAGCAAAGGGTTGTTTGGTTGATCTGGTCATCTGGTTGATTTGGTTATCTGGTTAGTTGATCTGACCATTCAATGTTGACGGTTTCGTAAAAAGTCCCCAAACCCGTCACTCCGGCGAAAGCCGGAGTCCAGAACTATTTGAAAATACTGGATAGCGCTAAAGGTTGCGCCTTACGGCTTGAAAAAATGCACTACGTGCACGGTTCAAGCCCGGAATGACAATCAAGGCAAATTATGACTTTTTACTGAACCATCAATTATCAATTATAAAAATAGCTGGTTGAGTTTGGCCTTGTCTTGCTTGAGTTCTTCGGGCGCCCCCTCAAAGGCGATTTTACCCAGCTTAATCGAATAGACCTGATGTGAAATTTCCAAAACCTTGCGCACTTTTTGTTCTACGATCAGGACCGTCACCCCGAATTCGTCGCTAATCTTGCGAATGTGCTTCATCATGAAGTTTACCAGTTTAGGTGAAAGGCCCAGAGAGGGTTCATCCATAAGAATAAGTTCGGGGCTGTTGATCAAGGCTCTTCCCAGTGACAGCATCTGTTTTTCCCCGCCGCTGAGCTTGCCGGAGTTTTGTTTTTTTCGTTGCTCCAGTTCGGGGAATAGCGCCCAAATTTTTGTTAGTTCCTTTTGAAATCGGTTTTTAGATAGATGCAGGCCGCCAATCTCCAGATTTTCGAGCACTGTCATTTCATCAAACACTTGATTGCCCTGGGGCACAAAGGCAATTCCACTCCTTACGTTCGTTTGAGAATCCCGGTTGGTGACATCCTGTCCATGCCAGGCAACCCTTCCTTGCCAAACAGGAATAAGACCGAATATGGATTTTAAGGCGGTCGACTTTCCCGAACCATTGGGGCCGATGATCGCCGTCACTTTTCCTTTGGCCGGAAGTTTCTTAATGACGGCAAGAATCTTATCGATTGTCTCCGGATTGATGCCGGCCACCGGCTCATCCAGCAGGAGCACATCTGCCCCGGAGGCCAGGCAGCAGGCCAGGGAGACCATCTTTTGCTGCCCATAGGACAAATCTTCAACCAAGTCATTTGCTTTGTCTTCGATGCCCATGAAGGTTAAAAGTTCCCTTGCTGTTTCCTGATGTTGCCTCCCCTGTTTCCTGATCCGTCCAGGAAAAAGGAAGATATTGCGCAAATGCTCGCCAGCCTGACCTTGAAATGCCAAAAGGATATTATCAAGGATGGTCATGCGGGTGATGAGACGGAGGTGCTGAAAGGTGCGGGATACCCCCCGCCGCACAATCCGATAGGCCGGCAGCCGGGCCAGATTTTTTCCATTGAATACAATCTTTCCCGAATCCGGGGGCAGAAATCCGGTAATCACATTAAAAAGCGTGGTCTTGCCGGCCCCGTTCGGGCCTATAAGTCCGGTGATGGAACTTTGCGCAATCTCTAAGG
>JAUYIZ010000351.1 GCA_030688615.1 Desulfobacterales bacterium
CACGGCTTCGGATTTGTTGATGATCGTCTCGATCTCCTGATTCAGATTTCGGAAGCCTTCGATGCTCATCAGCGCCTCCATGGCCGCCTGGTTGGCCATCAAGCGCTGCAACGTGGCGTTATCGACATTCACCAGCAGCGCACTTTCCCAGCGCCGCGCCAACAGGGTTGCGGTCGTTCCGCTCATCGCCATATCCAGAATCCCGGCGGCGTCTATCTGCTTCATGGAACTGCCGTCATAGGCCAGAACGGGCAAAAAGCTGATGAACTCCTCCACCTTCTTCTCCGGGTTCGACTCGTCAACATTTAACCGGCAACTGTAATCGGCGATCTGCCGCAAGGCCCGGTCCGGCGCAAAATCAAAGACATAGCATTCCTCTTTGATGATCTGCTCCCGGTTCGGCGCATCGCCATCGGGGTTCAACACCGCCCACGGAGACTGCACGCGAAACGCCGCCTGAAAATACATTTCCGGGGTTGAAGCATTACGAAGTATGAAGATACCTGTCCATGGTCTGACCGTCACGCCGGTAGTCAATTTCCCACATGACAGGGTGATGGTCTTCGTCTTCAGCGGATCATCCATGGCGTCCAGCACCGGCGGCAATGCCGCAACCCCGATACCGGCGGCGCTCCCCGCCGCAACGATGATCTTGTAATCATGATAGAACCGGTTCTGTTTTTTCGCCAGCAGGTTGCGCATGGCATGACAGGCCGCCACGCTGGGCAGAAACCAGAAGGTATGCGACAGCACGTTCAGCAGCCGGGCGTCGGAATACGGCATCGGCGGCTTTTTCGCGCCCAGCTTCAGGTTGTCGATGGTGGTCGCCTGAAACGCTCCCCGGATCAGGTTCAGCCATTTCTGCACCTCGTCCTGATACTTGAAGTTCGCCTTATTGCCGACGCCCTCGGCGGAAAAGAAGACGTTCAGGTCAAACTCGTCGAACTCGCCCTGCATGGCGATTTCCCGGATCGCGTCCGGCAGTTGATAGGTCATCAGCACCATGCGCGGGAGCGCGGCGTAGGGATTGTCCGGGCCTTTCCATTCCCCTTTGGCCCGCTGTTCATCTGAATAGGTCCAGTTGAAGATTTGATCCTCGATAAACTCGCCCGACGCAATGGCTCGAAACGGTGTGCCGGACAGATACAGATAGCCGTTCGTCGTGATCGGCATGATTTCTTCATCAAATATCTCGATGCCTTCCCCCTCACCAAATTCAACCTCTTTCTTTTCCTCCGCCTCGAACAGCTCCTTGGCGCTCTCCCGCCAGGCGCCGTAGTGGTATTCGTCGAGAATCACGCAGTCCCAGTTGGTCGTATGCACCCATTCATTCTTTGTCTTGATTCCGCCGGTGCTTCTGTTCCTGCCCAGATAGTCCTGAAACGAGCCGAAACAGATGATCGGCTTGTTCTTGTCGGCCTCCTCATACGAAAACCCGCCCGGCTTGATGAACTGCCAACCCGCAAAATCGATGTGCTGTTTCAGATCCTCTTCCCAGGCGCTCTGCACCGACGGTTTGAAGGTCAGCACCAGCACTTTTTTCCACTGCATCTTTTTCGCGAGCTGATAGGCGGCAAAGGTCTTGCCGAAGCGCATCTTGGCGTTCCAAAGAAAATGCGGTGTTTTATCCGGGTCTTCCTTGTGGGCACGTTGGAAATAGGCCATCGTCTTGTCAACCGCCGCTTTCTGCTCCGGCCGCATTTTGAAATCCAGCTTGCGGTTTTCCTCGTTCAGTTGGCCGGTCCGCACCGCTATAATGGCGGCCTTGACCTGATCCATCGTGCATCGAAACCATTCCCCCTCGGGATTCTTGACACCGTTGATCCGCAGCATCCGGTGGATGTCATGATCGGTGAAAACCGTCCCGTCGCCGCGCATGGCCGATTCTTCGATGACGATCCGATAGGGCGGTTTGCCGGGCCTTTTGGTCGGATACTGCTGGGCCACGCGGGATTGTGCGTCCACCGTGGTATAGCCCACCTTCAGCAATCCGGCATACTGCGGGTTCGTATCCTCGTAGGCGTAGATCGTGGGCGTCGCATCGGGCCGAGGGGGGAAAAAGTCGTTACTCATTCCTGATTGCCTCCCGTTAATTCCCGCCGTTCCCGCATGGCAGCTTCGATCAATCGCCGTTCTTTCGCGATCTCAAAGCAAAGCTCCTTTTCGCTGGGAAGGAACTGCATATACTTGGAGGCGAAAATGCGGCGACCTTCGCTCAAAACCGAATACTTGGCCACCGCCTCGCTCCGGTCGGCGCACAGGATCAGGCCGATCGTGGGATTGTCGCCCGGCACCTTGAAGCGGTCCTCATACAGGCGGACGTACCCGTCCATCTGGCCGACGTCCTGATGCGTCAATTTGCCCATCTTAAGGTCGATGAGCAGGAAGCACTTGAGGATGTAGTTGTAGAAGACCAGGTCCACATAAAAATCGTCGTCACCGAACCGGATATGTTTCTGGCGGGCGACGAAGGAAAACCCCTTGCCCAGTTCCAGCAGAAACGCCTGAAGGTTGTTGATGATGGCCTCCTCCAGGGCGGATTCGTGGAGTTCGTTGGAATCCGGAAGACCGAGGAACTCCAGGACATAAGGAGCTTTCAGCATCTGGCCGGCATCCACCGGCTCGCCCGGCAAACGATCGCGGTTGGCGGCCAACAGCCCTTCCGGTCCCCGGTTTGCCAGAATGCGCTGGTAATAGGCGGTATGGATCTGGCGCTCGAGTTGCGCTTTCGACCAACCGCATTCCGCCGCCTCGCGCTCGTAAAACTCGCGGGCGGCTGGGTCTTCCACCCGCATCAGGGCACGGTAATGGGACCAGGAAAGTTGTGGGGAGAAGACCTGCCCGGATTCGGTACCCGATGGATATGGAATTGGGGCAGGTGTCAATTCTCTCCCCGGTGGGAAGAGTTTTTCGACATCGGCCAATTCTCTTCCGGCCGGGAAGAGAATCTGCGTCCTGTCGGAATACGTCAGATAGAATTGTCTGAAATTCCACAATACCGGTGTGGAAAAGCCTTTTCCATACCGCTCCGTCATCCGGGCGGAAAGACTTTCGATGACCTGCTTCCCGTATTCAGCGCGCTCCTCGCCGGCCTGAAGGTCTTGGACGATCTCCCGCCCGATCAGCCAGTACGCCAACACCATGTTTGTGTTGACCGCCCGGACGACGTTGCCACGCGCCTGCTCGAGGATCGTGACGATGCGGTCGAAGAGCGCATCCGGATTCTTCGCGGGGCCTCTGCCCTTCGGCTTACTCATCGCTCGCATCCCCGCCTGCGTTATCGGCACCGGCAGGCATTGGACGAACCATGGATTCTATGAAGGCGATTTCGTCCTTGGTCAGGCCGTATTTCTTGTAGAGCTTTTCGTCTGTCCATTCCGTATCCATGTCGAGAATAGGAACAAATGAGTAGGCATCTTTCGTGATGTGGTGAGAATACATAAACTGCGCCACCAAGAAACGGAAAAGTCTGGTCTTCATATAGGCCATCAGGTTTCTGGCTTGGACCTCCTTCTTGTAACTGCCGACCACAAGATATGTTTCAGTACAAATAGTACCGGGCGGGAGGATATCGATTTTGGAAAACACCCTTCTCTTGCCATCCTTGCCCGGATTACCTGCGTGATCATAGCCTACATAGGAGGTAATGACCTTCCACTCATCAATCATTTCAATGCCGGAGGTAATCTCTTTACGGCTGTAAGGCCCTTCTCCATTTTGCCAGCGCAATATAATGTCGCCTTTTTTTTGTGGGCGCACGAAAGTCCTCAATCCAAACGGCTTACTCACTGAAACCTGCTCGCTCATGCTCTTTTCTTTTTTGGCCAGCACCTTGCGAATAAT
>JAUYIZ010000362.1 GCA_030688615.1 Desulfobacterales bacterium
AATTGTAATTTGTAATTTGTTTGTAATTTGGTGCTTGTAATTTGTAGTTTTTGACATAAAAGACCAAGGCAGAGCCATCTTTCCCTGACCTGGCCCAAAGGACCAGGTATTCTATGATTGAATAAACACGTCTCGTAAAAAAGACCATCAAATTTGGCTATTGCGCTTTTTCGAAACCGGAATATTTTTTTCGGAAGCGTTCGATTCGTCCCTCGGTGTCCATCAGCTTTTGTTTGCCGGTAAAAAAGGGGTGGCACTGGGAGCAGATCTCGATACGAATGTCTGTTTTTGTTGATCCAACGTCCATAACGTTTCCGCAGGCACACTTGACGGTCGTATCGGTATATTCAGGATGGATATCGTTTCTCATTTTATTCTGACCTCCTAAGGATTATGCATTCATGGATTTTAAAAATGAGGCATTATCTTTGGTTCCGCTCATCTTTTCAAGTAAAAATTCCATACTGTCTGTCGGGTTCAACGAAGAAAGCAGTTTTCGCAGAATCCAGACACGATTCAGCGTTTCTTCATCAAGGAGCAGTTCCTCCTTGCGGGTTCCGGACTTTTTAATATCAATCGCTGGGAACACGCGCTTATCGGAAAGCCTGCGGTCCAGCTGAAGCTCCAGGTTGCCGGTGCCTTTGAACTCCTCGAAAATAACCTCATCCATACGGCTGCCGGTATCAACCAGGGCGGTTGCGATAATCGTCAGGCTGCCCCCGTCCTCAATATTTCTGGCCGCCCCGAAAAATCTTTTGGGCCGCTGCAGCGCATTGGAATCGACGCCGCCGGAAAGGATCTTTCCGCTGGGCGGCATCACCGAATTATATGCCCTGGCAAGCCGGGTGATGCTGTCCAGAAGGATGACCACGTCCTTTTTATGCTCCACCAGCCGCTTGGCTTTCTCGATAACCATTTCCGCGACCTGGACATGCCGCTCTGCGGGTTCATCAAAGGTGGAACTGATGACCTCCCCGTTTACGGATCGCTGCATGTCTGTAACTTCCTCGGGCCGTTCATCGATAAGCAGCACAAAAAGGACGATGTCCTTATGGTTTTTACTGATACTGTTGGCAATAAATTGGAGCAGCATGGTCTTGCCGGATCTGGGGGGTGAGACAATCAGGCCCCTTTGGCCGAAACCGATGGGCGTCAAAAGGTCCATGATGCGGGTTGAGTAATTTTCCGCATCGGTTTCCAGTTTTATTTTTCTGTCCGGGTAAAGCGGGGTGAGGTTGTCAAAGAGGATTTTCTCCCGGGCGACTTCCGGATCTTCATAATTAATCGCTTCGACTTTCAAGAGGGCAAAATAACGCTCGGATTCCTTGGGCTGCCGGATTTGTCCGGACACGGTATCCCCGGTCCTGAGGTTAAAACGACGTATCTGGGACGGTGACACATAAATGTCATCGGGTCCCGGCAGATAATTGTAACTGGGGGCCCTTAAAAACCCGAACCCATCCGGCAGAATCTCCAGGGTGCCTTCACCGTATATTAAACCATCTTGTTCAATCTGAGCCTGGAGCAGCGCAAAAATGAGCTCCTGTTTCCTCATCCCGGCGGCCCCTTCAACTTTAAATTTCTTGGCCATCTGGGTCAATTCATTGATTTTTTTATTCTTTAATTCAACAATGTTCATTAATAAATTCCCCGCTTGGTTATTATTATCTCAATACAAATATTTTGCTCAACTTGAATTAATCCATAAACTTTCGGTAACCTAGCAGAATTTTCCGCGCTTGAGTTAATGGAGGTATATGAGTATTGACTATGGGTTGAAGAACATCTAAGGCATCTTCCCAATAGGCTGGTTCCTAAACTGGCCAGAGATTAATCCATGAAATGGTGTCTGTCAAGGCTTTTTGATGTTTTTGACTTTTTTTGATGTTTTTTTTTGCACGGGTTGTTCAAGCAGCTTTTGGTACACCTTTTCCACGGTCTGCCGCATCCATTCCAATGATCCGCTATTTTCTATCACGATGTCCGCCTGGGTTATCTTTTCTTCATTGGGGATCTGAACTTTCAACAGGGCCTCGGCATCCTCGCGGGAAACCCGATCACGCGCCATCACCCGGTTGACTTGAACCTGCCGTTTGGCGTTGACCAGAACCACGACATCGAACCGGTCCGGTATGCCGAGTTCAAATAATAGCGGGACCTCCAGCAATACCATGGGTTCCCGGTCGTCGCGCGCTTTAGCCACCCGCTGTAACATGAGTTCGGATATTTCCGGGTGCAGGATCCGTTCCAGGGTCTTCCGAGCCTTCCGATCCAGGGTGATGATGCGCCGAAGCAGTTGTCGATTTAATGTTCCATCCGCACCCAGCACCTGTTTTCCAAAGGCTTCAAGAATTTTATCGAAGCCGGCTGTACCCGGAGCGGCCGCGTCCCGAGCCAGTTCGTCAGCACTTACCACCACGGCGCCCAGTTTCTTGAACCATTCGCAAACAGATGTTTTTCCGGATCCCACGCCTCCGGTGACGGCCACTGTCAGGGTTGACCTTTTTTCATCTTTTTCATCTTTTTGAACCAAACGGATCACAAGGTAACTCCGATTGCCGCCAGGGTTTGTTTTTTATTTTTGGCGCAAAAATACTTTATAGAACAAACCGTTGTGCAATTCAAAACAAATATGGCCT
This sequence comes from Desulfobacterales bacterium, assembly GCA_030688615.1. GTDB lineage: Bacteria > Desulfobacterota > Desulfobacteria > Desulfobacterales > JAUYIZ01 > JAUYIZ01. Next base: position 2,640 of record JAUYIZ010000362.1, read on the forward strand.
TTTTGCCCGAAACGCAGAGAGCATTGACAAACCCTCCCCTTTTTTGTAGGCTTTGTCACACCACCAACACCCACGAAAGGAAAGAGAAATGAACATCCTGCTTTTTGGACCAAATGGAAGCGGCAAAGGGACGCAGGGGGCTATTCTGAAGTCCCGGTTCGACCTTCCCCACATTGAATCCGGGGCTATTTTCAGAGAAAATATTTCAAAGAAAACAGAACTGGGCGCGAAAGCAAAAGGATATATCGATCAGGGCGCCCTCGTGCCTGATGAAATTACCATTCCCATGATACTCGATCGACTGCAACAGAAGGACTGTAAAAAGGGCTGGCTGCTGGACGGCTTTCCGAGGAACAAAAACCAGGCAATCAAGCTGGATGAAGCGTTAAAAGCGGCCGGCATCTCTATAGACATTGTGGTGGAAATACTGCTTGACATGGATATCGCCAAAAAAAGAATTATGGGGCGCAGGCTCTGCGTAAACGATAACAACCACCCCAACAACCTTTTTATCGAGGCAATCAAACCGGATGGCGGCCAATGTCGTGTTTGCGGCGGCAAACTGAATTCCCGGGCCGACGACCTGGATGAAGCGGCCATCAATAAACGGCATGATATTTATTACGACGCTGAAAACGGCACGCTGGCTTCCTCATATTATTTCAAAGAAATATCTGAAAGCAACGGCTCCATAAAGTACATCACCCTGGATGGAAGACCCGGGGTGCGCGACGTGACGGAGGAACTCATCGCGAATCTCTAACACCTTGCACGAGTCGGAGGCTTTCAGAGTTTTTCATGAAAGATGGATAACCCTGCCGCATGCGGCCGGGGGCTCGACATATATTGTGCAAACATTTTTCTTGCCAACGGGCAAATAATTAGATATACAATTTCGAATAGGCAATATGACATAAATAACCGTCTATATATTAAGTCAGTCTGGTTAATATCTAAATGGAAAGAAGGGAGTGGATCAGTTTGAAGGCGATTGAAGTCAGAGTGTTAGATAATGATATTGAAAAAGCCATGCGCATTTTAAAGAAAAAAATTCAAAACGACGGCCTTTTCAAAAGGTTAAAGCTAAAAAAGAACTACGAAAAGCCAAGCGAATGCAAACGCCGCAAGCAGCGTGAATCTTTAAGAAGACAAAGAATTGCCGCGTCAAAAAGCAGATTCAGATAAAATGAATTATTAACAAATTCCATCACCCGGCAGTACCTGCAGGTTCTGCCGGGTTTTTATCATTATGGCCCCCAGTCGCACATACGAAGACATTTTACAGGCCATGTTCAAGCTTGGAAGGTTTGGCATCAAGCTCGGACTTTCTACGATACGCCAGATTCTCAACAATCTCAATAACCCGCAAGAAGGTTTTTCTTGCGTTCACGTGGCCGGGACAAACGGAAAAGGATCCATTGCTTCCGCCCTCTCGACAATTTTAAATCATTCAGGATACCGTGTCGGGCTCTACACGTCTCCGCACCTTGTCCGGTTCAACGAAAGAATCCGCATCAACAACACTCCCATTTCCGACGACGCTGTCACCACATCCTACACGGCAGTGGAACATGCACAGGGAGGAACCCGCCAGCCGACATTTTTTGAATACTCTACGGCCATGGCATTCTATGAATTCGGGAAGCAACAGGTAGACTGGGCAATCATCGAAACCGGTATGGGCGGGCGGTTGGATGCGACCAATATCATCACCCCTGCCCTTTCCGTCATTTCCAATATTTCCATAGAGCACAAGATGTATCTGGGCGACACCATTGAAATGATCACACGGGAAAAAGGGGGTATCATCAAAACAAACCGTCCGGTGGTCACCGGCGTCAAGCAAAAAGCGGCCATCGCGCTATTAAAAGAAATATCCGGATCCAAATCGGCGCCTTTTTTCCGTTTAGGATCTGATTTCCATGTCAGAAAGTCCGCAGACGGCACCTTCAGCTACTTTGGCATTGAAAATACCTGGCGCGGGATGCAAACAGCGCTGTTGGGCAACTACCAGATCGATAATGCAGCACTTGTACTGGCCGCGTGCGAAGTATTAAATCGAAACGGCGTCAATATTTCCGAGCAGGCCATGAGAAGCGGCCTAAAGCAAAATATATGGCCGGGCAGGCTGGAGATCGTTTCCACCGAACCGCTTGTTCTTCTGGACGGCGCACACAATTTTATTGCCGCTCGCAATCTGGCTGAGTTTTTATGGAAAAATCTATCGGGCAGAAAGATCACGCTCGTCATCGGCGTTCTTGATGACAAGCCCTACAAGTCTATGCTTCGATGCCTGCTGCCCCTATGCAGCAGGGTCATCATCGTCCTTCCCAAAATTGACCGGGCGCTGCTGCCTGAAAAGCTCTTTCATGTGGCCAAAGGCCTTGTGGAGGACATCGAAATCATACCGGACGTTGGAGCCGCACTGGCCCGTGCGCTTGAAACCGCATCCCCGGAAGATGCCATCTGTATTGCCGGATCTCTTTATGTGGTGGGTGAAGCCAAAGCAGCGCTTGAAAAAATTAAGAAGATCTTTCCTTGACTGTTGATCCAAAACAAATTAGGATGGCAAAAATGCGCCCGTGGCCCAGTGGATAGGGCGTCAGCCTCCGGAGCTGAAGATCGCTGGTTCGATCCCAGCCGGGCGTACCATAATCTCGTCCACCCTCTCCCTCCGGGGGAGAGGGTGAGACCGTTGCCCCCTATTTTGCCCGCACTTTTTACAAATCCGCCTACTGAGCGGCAACCGGTTTCCCCGCATCCGTCAACACCTGCCCGCCGGTGAATTTTTTGTCCATCCGCCGGTAGCCGTATTCGACGGCCTTCTCCAAGCCAAAATGGAACCCTTTTGCCTGGGAAACACGCCGCGCCCGGGTGGCCAAGTCCTCGCGGCTCAGTTTTAACCGGCGAGCCGTAGCGATCAGTATCTCGTTGGCAACCCCCTGGACATCCAAAAGATATAATTCTTCGAATACGTTCAGGTAGGTGCGCACCATCGAATCATGCAAGGAATTGGAAGCGTTACTCCATATATTCCCCAGCACTACACCCCGGGGGGTCAGGGCTTTGCGCACCGACAGGAGGAATTCACGGGTGGTCAGATGGTAGGGGATGCTGTCGGCGCCATAGGCGTCCAGGAAAATCAGATCGTAGACTCCCGGGTGATCTTCGACGAACTTGCGGCCATCACTGATGTGGGCCCGGAGCTTTTCATCCTCACGAAACTCAAAAAACTTCCGGGCGACTTCAACCACCGCCGGATCGATATCGACGGCGTCGATCAGCGCCCGGGGATAATGCTTGTGAAGAAACTTGGCAAGGGTGCCCCCTCCAAGGCCCACGATCAGGATGCGTTGCGGCTTATCGTAAAGAGCCAGACCTACCAGCATGGCTTTAATGTACGGCAATTCCAGGCTGTCAGGGTCCCCGGGTTTGACAACGCTTTGCCGCGCACCGCCCCGTTCGAAGTATAGCGTGCGGAATCCGCGTTCATCTTCGGTTACCACGATGTTGTTGTATGCAGAAGGCTGTTCATAAAGCGTCTTCTCACCTGCATGCAAGGGGCTGAAATGAGCAGGCAAAACCTGGCAAGCCACCAAAACGGCCAACATGGCCGCCCACAGTACCGGTCGCATCGAGTCACAGCGACCGGTCCGAACATCACGGTATGAACTCTCGGCGGCTGCAATTCTCATAGACTTCCCCCTGATGTCAAGTTGTCCCTCCGAACCCAAATAGCTTTCTGCAACAATTAATTATACCATAAGATACCGCCCTTGGCGCAACCCTTATCTTTCCTGCCCGGTTAGTTTTTCCCGGCGCTTAACAAAAGTATCAGGCCGAGACCGGAGCAAATCGGTTTGACTGCTCGTTAAAATTAAAAGATTTGACCCGGCATGGAAAACAGCTTGAAAAAATGCGAAGATTGGTATAACGCTGTTTCTGCTTACCATTTTAATACCAATTTATTTTGCCCCCGTAGCTCAGTGGATAGAGCAATGGATTCCTAATCCATGTGCCGCAGGTCCGATTCCTGCCGGGGGCACCAATTAATTCAATATTCAAAAGATATAATTGAAAAGGCAAATCTTGCGGCCAGATCCGCTGTAGTCGGCAAATATGGCCATTACATTAAATATGCCGGCGGTATTGTCAGGGACACAAAGACCGGTCTTGAATGGTATGCCGGACCTGACGAGGACACAAGCCTGGGCGAAGCAAAATCCTGGGCGGACAATCTTGACATCGACGGAGGTGGCTGGCGCATGCCAACACAAGACGAGCTCCAGGTGCTTGAGAAAGATGCCGGGTCGATGGGCATGATACCCTTGCTGGAGACCGTAGGTGAGTTTATTTGGGCAGGCGAAACATTTATTCCGCCGGGCAACAAGCGGCCCGCAGGTATGAAAAGAGGTCTGCATGACTTTGACATCAGCTACGGCTTTCGGGGTTTTGCAGTGCGTTCCCGGAGATGAGGCGGTTTATTATATTTTTTGGCAAACCAAAGAATCGTCCAGCAGAGCCTATAGAGGCTGTCGCCGAGATTGCGGAAAATATCCATTTATGGACGGACACTATATGATGCCCATACCACTGAGCACGGAA
>JAUYIZ010000363.1 GCA_030688615.1 Desulfobacterales bacterium
CAGAAATGTCTGAAGCTGCTGTTGCCACGCGTTTGGCGCCAATTTGTGTCGAACAGTTCAACCAGAATCCGGAGAAAGACAAAAATCTTATGGAAATGAAACAAAAAGACTCCTGGGGCCGAACTGATTATGTCAAAGAACAGGCTTGGGCGAAAATGCCTGGTGAGAAGGCAGGTGACAGAGAGATTGCCAGAGGATGCGCGGAACTGATTATGAAGGCCAACTCATAAGCGGCGTTTATGAAGTTTACCAGACCCGCGGTTGCCATGGGAGGACTTTCAGGAACAAAGGCTCTTTTGTGCCAACCGCCGAAAATCCAAATTGCACACGGTTTCCCGAGCGGAAGGAATGGAGGCCATTCATGCGACCAGGGATAAAAGAAACTGATTCCGGCGCGATGGATGCGGAAAGGAGTCTCATCCTATGAACGTTCTGCTCATTTACCCGAAGTTTCCCGACACGTTCTGGTCTTTTTCCTACGCCTTGCGGTTCATCGGAAAGAAAGCGGCATACCCGCCGCTGGGGCTGCTTACCGTCGCAGCCCTGCTGCCTGAACAATTTCAACAACGCCTTGTGGATGTGAACGTGGACTGCCTGACCGATGACGACCTCTCCTGGGCGGATATGGCCTTTATCGGGGCCATGGCGATTCAAAGGGACTCGGCCGAACAGATCATCACCCGTTGCAGGCAGATCGGCTTGAAGGTCATCGCGGGCGGGCCGCTTTTTACGGCGGAACCGGACAGGTTTGCCGAGGTGGACCACCTGGTGCTTGACGAGGCCGAATGCACGCTGCCGTCTTTTCTTGAGGACCTGGAAAAAGGCCGGCCGAAAAAAATCTACAGGGCATCGGGTTTCTGCAACCTTCATCACAGCCCCATCCCTTGCTGGAACCTGATACGCATGAAAAAATATGCATCCATGAGCATTCAGTTTTCCAGAGGCTGCCCGTTCAACTGCGAGTTTTGTAATGTAACGATTCTTTTCGGACACCGGGCGCGCATGAAAACACCCCGGCAGGTCATTGCAGAACTGGATCGCATATATGATGCAGGGTGGCGCAGCAATATTTTTTTCGTGGACGACAATTTCATCGGCAACAAACAATACCTTAAAACACACCTTCTGCCGGCCCTGATCGAATGGCGCAAAGATAAAAAGGGATGTGTTTTTTTCACGGAAGCCTCCATCAACTTGGCCGATGATCCGGAGCTTCTGGATCTGATGGTCCAGGCCGGCTTCGATGCCGTTTTTATCGGCATCGAGTCGCCCGATGAGGCCAGCCTCACCGAGTGCCGGAAAACCCAAAACAAGAACCGCGATCTTCTGCACAACGTCAAGACCATCCAGCGTGCCGGGTTACAGGTGATGGGCGGTTTCATCGTGGGTTTCGACAGCGATACGCCGTCTACCTTCCAGCGGCAGATCGATTTCATTCAGAAAAGCGGCATCGTAACCGCCATGGTTGGAATGCTCCAGGCCCCCCCGGGAACACGGCTCTTTGACCGGCTTCAAATGGAAAACCGGGTGGTCCGCGCGTTTTCCGGGGACAATGTCGATGGCAGGACCAATATTATTCCCCAGATGGGCATAGACAGGCTTTTGGACGGGTATCGGTCGATTATGAAACAGATTTATTCACCGCATAACTTCTACCGGCGGGTCAGGAATTTTCTGATAGAGCTCAAGGCGCCGGACATCACCATCCCCCTGGATTTTCGGCGCTTGCTCGCATTCTTTCACTCCGGCTTTTGTCTCGGCATTTTGGGCAAGGAACGGTTCCAGTACTGGTATCTTTTGCTCTGGACCCTGATCCGCAGGCCCAGGCTGATGCCCGTGGCAGTAACGCTATCCATATACGGCTATCATTACCGCAGAATTTGCGAGCTGTATATTTATTAAGACCAACATGGCCGTCGCCGTTGCGGGTGACATCTTTGGAAAGGAGAAAGGGACCGTGGAGAATGACCCCATAGACAATATTTTGGCATACGTAAATAAACTGATAGAGCGATTCAGGCTTCCCCAGTCCAACCTCAGGCTGGTGGGCGCCCTGAAGATCTTCACCGGTGCCGTCGTGCTGGTAATTATCTGCTATAATCTTTTTTTCGTTTACGTGCGGCCCGATGAGTACGGGATCAAGGTGGCCCGGGTCGGCATAAACCGCGGCGTCCAGAAAAAGATCTATCAGGCGGGCCTGACTTTTGTTCTGCCCTTCGGGCTGCAGAAGATATACCGGCTTCCCAAGGGCATTCAGGTGCTGGAGCTGACCAATTTTCCTGACACCGCCGCAGGGGCGGCAAGGAAAGACCGGGCGGCGCACATTCAGACCTCGGACGGCTTTTTCGTGGACGTGGACGTTTCCTTTCTTTACCACATCAAGGACCCCTACGTCGTTTTCACCACCATCGGTCCCGGGACCCTCTTTGAGGACAACGGCATCATCCCCAAGGCCGAACCGGCCTTGAAAGAGACCCTGGGAAAGTTGACCACCGAAGAATTCTACAACAGCCCCATGAGGGTCCAGAAGACGGAAGAAGCCAAGCAGCGGCTGAACAGCGAATTGAATTTAAAAGGCATCGAGGTGGACCAGGTGCTGGTGCGCTATTTTATATACAGCCGGGAAATCCAGAAAAACATCGAGGAGAAAAAGCTCCAGGACCAGATGGTGTTTACCAACCGGGCGGCGGCCCGTGCAGCCAGGGAGGAGGCCGAATTGAAGAAAATCGTGCAGGAAGGCAAGGTCATCGCCGCCGTTGAGATTGAAAAGGGCAAAGCCTATGTCACCCGCAAGATCGCCGAAAAGGACCTTTACGTTCGCAAGAAAAAAGCAGAAGCCGACCTGCTGGTGAAACTGGCAGAGGCCGAACGCGTGCGCCTGAGAAATGAAGCCCTGAAAGGAATCGGCTCCGAGCGCATGGTGGGGCTGAAAATGGCCGATGCGTACAAGGGGCTTGACGTTATCATCCTGCCCAGCGACGGTCCGGACGGGGTCAACCCGCTGAATCTTGACAAAGCCTTGAAATTATTTGATGTTCGTAAGGGAGGCGGAAAATGAAACACTTTTTTATCCGGATCGTTCTGCTGCTGGCCATGTTCACCGCGGCCGGCTGTGTTCCCCATACCACCGGGGAGACCGAGGTGGGCGTCAGAACCCGTAAAATGGCTTTTTTCGGCCCAAAGGGCGTTGAAAGCCGGGTCTTTGCCCCGGGCGCCACCTATTTTTTCCTGCCGTTTATCAATGACTGGCATGTCTTTGACACCAAACTGCAGAACCTGGAGATGACGTATTCGCAGGTGCGGGGCGACCGCAAATCCAGGGACGATTTAGTGCTCAAAACCATCGACGGCAACGACATCAGCCTGGATGTGATCATCGCCTATCGCATCGATGCGGACAAGGCGCCTTACATCCTCCAGTACGTTGCCCGGGATGACGCAACCCTGCGGGACAAAATTGTTCGCACCGTCGCCCGGAGCAAACCGCGGGACATCTTCGGCGAACTGAAAACCGAAGCCTTCTATGTGGCCGATGCCCGTGAAGCCCAGTCCGGCAAGGCCCGGAAAGCGCTGCAGGCAATTCTGGGGCCCATGGGCATCATCGTGGAAAAAGTGCTGACCAATGATTATCGTTTCAACCCGGAGTACCAGAAGGCCATCGAGGACAAGAAAGTGGCTGACCAGCAGGTGGAGAAAAACAAGTCCGCCCAGCACGCCGCCACCGAGGAATACAAGCGCAAATTGGAAGAAGCCAGGGGCGAGGTCAACCAGATGGTGGCGGACGCCGACGGCCAGTACCTCAAGGACAAAATCGAGGCTGATGTTTACCAGGAACAGCAGCAGCTTTTGGCCCAGGCCATCCAGGCCGAAGGCGTTGCGGATGCCAGCGGGATCCAGGAGATGAACAACGCCCTTGCCGGGTCCGGCGGCGAGGCGATCGTGAAACTGAGGATCGCCGAGGCGATTCAGGGCAAGCGTATCATTTTGCTGCCGGTCTCCGAGGGCGGGATGAATCTTAAGACCACCGATATCAACCGGCTGATCGAAACCTTGGGCATTAAAGCGCTCTCCGGGGGGAAATGAAAATCCCCTCCATTTACGAATAAGCTCAAAAATGTTTGGACATAAACGCAAGGACTCTTTGACAGGATTAACTGGATCGACAAGGTATTTTTAAAAAAAATCCCACAAATCCTGTTGATCCTGTCTGAATATTAATGACTTCATTAGTAAGATTCGCTCGCGGTTGGGGTCCAGCATTCGGTATTCCTGTTTTAACTTGTCAACTCATATCCGTTCTCCCGGAATAGTTTCAAGCAAGCATCCACTACCTCTCTATCATAGAGAATCCCTTTATTTTTTTCAATCTCATCCAAAGCGACATCAATACCCAGGCCGGCGCGATAGGGACGGTGAGAGGCGATTGCTTCCACCACATCGGCCACTGCGATAACCCGTGACTCAAGGAGAATGTTATCAACAGTTAATCCATTCGGATACCCGGAACCATCCAATCTCTCATGGTGCTCCAAAACCATTCTGGCAACGGGCCAGGGAAAATCAATATCCTTCAGGATGTCATAACCGGATAAGGAATGCCTTTTGATCAGGGCAAATTCAATATCATCCAGTTTGGCTGGTTTGCTGAGAATTTCTGCCGGTACGGATATCTTGCCCAGATCGTGAATCGTGCTGGCCATACGGATGCCGTCGATCTGATCATCTGAAAGAGATAGTTTTTCCCCAATGGAACGGGCCAGATCAGCCACCCGACGCTGGTGCCCGGCCGTATAGGGGTCTCTGATTTCAGAGGTTACAACCAAGGCACGAACTGTTGCTCCTAAAGCCTTGCGCAATCGTTCAAGAGTTACTTTTCGCTCCTCTTCCGCCTGCTTGCGCTTATTTAGCATCGTGCGTTCCTTAAGCACGCGTTTCATTCTCAAAAGCAGTTCCGTATGTCGCACCGGTTTTTCGAGAAAGTCATTGGCGCCATTTTCTATGGCCGCTTCATAGGTAAAATCTTCATAAAAGGCCGTAATGACGATAACGTCAGCGTCATATTTTTTCTTGATTATCCTTGTTAACTCGATCCCATTTGTTTCCGGCATTTTAATGTCGGTAATTACGACATCGAAAGAACGCTCTGCCATAATTTTTAAGGCTTCTTTGGCACTTTGGACATAGGTGCAATCGAACCCGGACCATTTGGTTATCACGTTTTTCAGCATCTGCCCGAACGCCTCGTCGTCATCTACGATCAAAATATGGGCCGGATCTAATTCATTCATTTTTACCATGCGACCGCTGTTCGTTATTTGTCTCAACTGGGCCGGATTTTTTTTCAGAGCCCCTGACGCATGGTTTTTCTCATCAGATTCTTTATGATTTCCTTCCATCACCGGATCTAATTCTTTATAGACGGGTTGTATGGACATTACAAAACCTCCTGCACTGAAAGTACGTTATGTTATTAAACATCAAAAACATGAGAAAAATTTACGTTTTTGGTATTGATTTCCCATGAGTTGTGACCCTAATTACCTTAAAACTTAAATCTTAAAACTTAAAACTCGAACTTTAGTTCGTTATATTATGTTCTGGTACGGCCAAACCTGAAACGGCTGCATATCAGAGAGGGGGAAATATGCGTTATCTCTGTCTTCTATATCGGATATCCTGCTTTAGCAATGTTTCCAGGGAAGCATCAAAATATGCTTTTTTACAATCGAGTGTGTCGATATTTCCATCCCGGATATAAGCCATGTACCGGCAGCCGCCAAAACAAAGGGGAAGATACACGCATGTAGCACATTCCGGGTTTTTGTACAACCCAAGTTTGAGGGTTTCAGAATAATCGATAAGCCCGGTGGCAAGATTTCCGGCCTCAAAGCCTTTCCGGCCGATAAAGCCGGGGCACT
>JAUYIZ010000367.1 GCA_030688615.1 Desulfobacterales bacterium
ATACTGACGACCCGGGCCGCAAGCCCTTTTTTTTCCAGCTGGTCTTTGGCCGCCAGCGCGAGGTGCACTTCAGAGCCGGTTGCGATGATGATGATATCCGGCCGGGCCGGGCAGTCGGCAAGAACATAGGCGCCCTGCAACAGTCCCCGGGCGGGCGCGAGCCGGTTCCTGTCCAGCACGGGCAGGTTCTGGCGGGTCAGTATGAGCGCCACGGGACCGCCGGTGCCCAGAATGGCCAGGCGCCATGCTTCCCGGGTTTCGGTTGCATCGGCCGGCCGCAGGACCGTGAGGTTCGGGATGGCCCGCAGGGCCGCCAGGTGTTCAATGGGCTGGTGTGTGGGCCCGTCTTCTCCGAGGGCGATGCTGTCGTGGGTGAAAATATATATTACCGGCAATTTCATCAAGGCGGCCAGCCGTATGGCAGGTCTCATATAGTCGGAGAAAACCAGAAAAGTTCCCCCATAGGGCCGCAGGCCCTTGTGAAGCGCCATGCCGGACATGAGCGCTGCCATGGCGTGTTCCCGAACGCCGAAGCGGATGTTGCGGCCGTCATAGGCGCTTTTTTGAAAATCATGGCAAGCGCCGATGAGGGTGTTGTTGGAAGGGGCAAGATCCGCCGAGCCCCCGATGAGTTCGGGCAATTTGCCGGCCAGGGCATTTAGCAGCTTGCCGGAAACAGCCCGCGTGGCGACGGGGCTGTCATTGGCAGAAAAACCGGGCAGCTGTGCATCCCAGTCTTCAGGGAGGGCGGCGTTTACGGCATCCGTCCACTGTTTGGCCAGTTCCGGGTGTTTTTTTTCATAGCGCTTAAATGTTTCGCGCCATCGCGTTTCCGAGTCATTTCCCTGATCGATACATTTTCTGAAAATTTTCAACGCCGGTTCCGGCACGTAGAAAGATTGATCCGGGGGCCAGCCAAGATTCTGTTTTGTCAGGTAGATCTCCTCCTTGCCCAAGGGCGCGCCGTGGGCATCGGCCGAATCCTGTTTGTTGGGGGATCCGAAGGCAATGTGGGTGCGCAGAAGGATCAAAGACGGCCTTTGCGTCTGTGCTTTGGCTGCGTTTATGGCCATTGCGATGGCGCCGGAATCGTTGCCGTCTGCAACCGGGAGCACCTGCCAGCCATAGGCCTGAAACCGGAGGGCGACATCTTCCGTAAACGCCAGGTCCGTGGGGCCCTCGATGCTGATTTTGTTGTCATCATAAATACAGATCAATTTGGCAAGCCCGAGATGACCGCCCAGTGAGGCGGCTTCGGAGGTAATGCCTTCCATCATGTCGCCGTCGCCGCATATCACATAGGTATAATGATCCACCAGGTCAAATCCGGGGCGGTTATAATGCGCCGCCAGGTGTCTTTCGGCCATGGCCATGCCGACGGCATTGGCAAACCCCTGGCCCAAAGGACCGGTGGTGGTTTCCACGCCGACGGTGTGTCCCCATTCCGGATGCCCGGGGGTTTTGCTCTGCCACTGCCGGAAATTTTTCAGATCATCCAGGCTCAGCTCGTAGCCGGTAAGATGCAGCAGACTGTACAGGAGCATGGAGGCATGGCCGCCGGAGAGTACAAAGCGATCGCGATCATGCCAAAGGGGATTGTGGGGGTTGTGTTTCAAAAACCGTGTCCACAAAACATAAGCCGCCGCTGCAAGGCCCATGGGAGCGCCCGGATGGCCGGAGTTTGCCTTCTGTACGGCATCCATGGCAAGGGTGCGGATGGTGTTGATACACAGATCATCCCCGGGGATGCGTTTTCCTGATGCAGCGCTGTCTGTCATAAATTTGATCCTTTCATAAACCTCGCATCCACTCGGGCCTCAGGGTGACTTTCCCGCCCAGCGCCTTTTCAATCAGCGCTATGGCAGCCTCCTTGTCCCGGGGCAGTCTGGCCTTGATGGGCAGATAATTTGACGGGTGATTGGCATGAAAAAGGCCTCTGGAAAGATTGGTGTTGATGAGGATGGATTTAAGTTCATCAAGCATTTCCAGCGGTTGCGGCAGTTGAAACTCTCCGGAGGCATAATCGTCATACAGGGGGGTCCCGGGAACCAGCATCAGGCTCAAGGCGCCCACATACTCCGGGTCGATGGCGGAAAGAACCCTGCCGGTTTCAAGGGCATGTATGCCGGAACGCGCTTTGCCGGCGATGCCCAGCAGAACGGTGATGGACAGTTTGAGCCCGGCGGCCCTGGCTTTTTGGCCCATCCGGATGGCTTTTTCGGCCGTTGCGCCTTTATTGATTTTTGTCAGGGTTATATCGTCTCCGGTTTCAAGCCCCATGGAGGAAATGCCGAGACCGTGAGCGCGCAGTTCTTTCAGCTCTTCTGCCGTTTTCATGTCCAGGCTTTTTACGTTCGCGTAGGCCCCGATCCGCGTAACCCATGGTAATTTATCTTGAATATCGGTCAGGATCTTCAGCAGCCGTTTCTGGGGAAGGATCAAGGCATCGCCGTCGCAGAGAAACAGCCGGCGTTTTTTTTTAAAATGACTTGCCGCAAAGGCAATGTCTTCCATGATGATGGATTCCGGTTTGATGCGGAAACGTTCTTCTTTGTAAGCGCCGCAGAAAGTGCACTTGTTTCTCGAGCACCCGACGGTCACCTGCAGCAGGATACTGTCGGCCTCACTGGGCGGGCGTATGATGTGGCCCTCATAATGCATGCTTAAACCTCATATCCCTTATTCCATGTCGAACTCTTTAAAATCAAACCAGTAACCGCTGCCGGATATATAATCCAACTCCGTCTGAACGGCATTGATATGATTTTCTTCAATTTTCAGAAACCGGGCAAACATCTGCCGGCCTTCGTCCGTCAATTCTCCTACCATTTTTTCATAGAAGTTGCTCGTCTCGATTTCCACTTTAAGGGCTTTGCTCAGCATCTGTTTTTCATCGGTCCGGTCCGGCTGCTGCATGGGTTTTTTAAGCTTTTCGGCTTCGGCGGCGATGAGATTTATCCGGGCAAGGGTGGAATCGAGTTTTTCGACGGTTATCTTTCCGGTATCCTGCCATTGTTTGAGCCGGCTTTCCAGGTATTTGATGTGGTGCTGCTCGTCATCGCCGAGCATTTTAAATATCCGCCTGCCGGTGGGATCGAGGGTGCTGTCTGCGGCTTTCCGGTAGATTTGACAAACCCGCGTTTCGTAATCCAGCGCGGTTTTTATGGCTTCTTCCAGGGTCATTTTTCTCTCCTTCCTAACTGGTGCCCATCCATAAATGGCTATTTTCCGCAATATCTGCGTTGGGCTCCGAATTTCAATCCTCAAAATACTCAATGTATTCCTCCGGTTGAAATTCTCGCCCGCCTTGATCTTACAAAAACTATCTCATTTATGGATGGGCACT
>JAUYIZ010000376.1 GCA_030688615.1 Desulfobacterales bacterium
GGCAGTGGCCGTAAAAGATGGCACACCGACTATATTGACGCCATATTGGAACGAGATCTGAGAGAGATCGCCAAAATTCATCGGAAAAATTCCATGCGGGAACTGGTGAATATACTCTGTGCATGGTCAGGCAAATTTATGGACCTATCAGCCATAGGCTCGGGGCTTTCCATTAAGCGCCCCACAATAGAAAGTTACATCAATGCATTAGAGACACTCTATCTGGTGGAGCGTGTTTATCCTTGGACAAAAACAGACTATGCTCGCGTCGGCAAACAAAGCAAACTCTTTATGGTCGATAGCGGTCTGATGGCGTCCCTGCTTAGCTGGAAAATGGACCAGGTCTGCTTTGATTCCGATCGTTCCGGCAAACTGATGGAAACGTTTGCATTTAATGAAATCATGGCGCAAGTTGACGCCGGGGATGGTCGCTATGAACTGTTTCACTATCGCGACCGGGAAAAACGCGAAATCGATTTTTTGATTGAACGGGAAGATAGTGCATTGCTCGGCATTGAGATCAAGGCCGGATCAGCTATCAACAAAAATGATTTTAATCACATGACGTGGTTCCAGAATAATCTGGCGAAAGGCCGCCCATTTATCGGCGTCATTCTGTACACCGGCGAATTTCCGGCCTCTTTCGGCAGTAACTTGTGGGCTGTTCCCTTCGGCCTTTTGTGGTCTTAGTACAAGTATGAATTACAAAGAACTGCTTGAAAAATATAATTTTCTGTTAAGCGAAAACACTCGGTTGACGGATGAAAACATTCGGTTGAAAGAACAGCTGTGGATAACGACATCCGAATCCTCTGAAAATTATATTACACAAAAAACCACGGAAAAAATCATACTTGACGACGAATCGACTGATGATGCCTCGTTTTCGGATGTCAACAACACATCGGATTTTATTTCAAAGATCAAACTGTTTATGTCTCTCTTTAAAGGCCGTGATGATGTTTATACAAAAAAATGGGAAAGCAGCAAGATAGCCAAATCCGGGTTTTCACCCGTTTGCCTGAATCAATGGATGATCGGAGTTTGTGGCAAGCCAAAAGTTTCCTGTGCGAAATGCGCCGATAAATTATATGCCGCTCCGGATGAGGATGTCATCGAGAATCATTTAAGGGTGAATATCCTCTAAAAAAAGATCGCTGTCCAGTTGAATGCCCAGACCTTTTCTCAGGGCCAGCTCGTATGCTTTTGCACCGACAGCGGCGAATTGGGCGCCCAGGCCAATATTGTTGATAAAGCCGGTGATTTGAGAATCCGTGGTGCGGCCGATGGCGGTTTGGGTTACGAGCTGACCCAAAGTGGGATAGATGCTCCAATCAAAATTTTTATAAGTCCAGGGATGGTCGCGAACTTCCATATTCAACGCTTTTTCCTGTTCCGTAAACAGGGTGGACGTATAATTTGCCTCCGGGCTGTTTACGTTGATAAAAACAATATCACAGCGGTTGTATGCTTCCAGTTCAATTTCAGAGCGCTGCAGACAGCTCAGGTGAACACCCTTTGAAAGATAGCGGGCAGGCAGGAACGGTTGCCGTGAGTTGGTTGCGGTTACAATAATATCCACATCTTGTACAGCTTCTTCAGGGCTTTCTACAGGTAATACCGGGATACCAAGCGTTGATTTCATCTCAGAGGCAAATTTTTCGCGGTGCATCTGGGTGGGGCTGTAAACTTTGATATTCTGAAGTTTTCTGACCTCTGAAAGCCCGGTAATCTGGGTCGCAGCCTGCCAGCCGGAACCAAAAATGCCGATCCGGCTGGCATCTTTTCGTGCCAGATACCGGGCAGCAACCGCATTGGTGCCGCCAACCCGCATGCGGGATAGATAGCCATCCTGGATGATGGCCAGAAGTTCGCCGTTTAAGGTACTAAAGAGCAAAATAATCCCCAGCCACTTACCGTTTTTTACAGGAAGTTTGACGCGCCTGCGCAAGCCCCCCATGAGCGGCCAGGTACACACATCCGAGCTGAATCGAAGGGCGGCGGTTTTAAATGCCGGCGATGCGGCGCCCATGGTCTTAAGGTAATGGGCTGCGAGTTCCTTTTCGGGTCTGGCAAGCGGCACATGCAGATCCTGGCGGGGGAAAGATACAGCTTCCCTCTTGCCCACTTCACGATAAAGGACATCCAGCGCATCGATGGTGTCTTTCATGGTCAATACCCTTTCAATGTCCGCGTTGGACAATAAAAGAACCATTTAATTGCCTCCTTTGTGAATTTATTTTTACGTGAACCCTATCATCAGCATATAACAGACGCGCAGCGGTATGCCAATCGAAAATATTATACATCATCTTGTGAATACTTTCAGATTATGAGAAACACATTGAAGCCCTGCATTATGATTGAATTTACAAATATCAAATTACAAATACCAAACAATTTCCAATGACCCAAATTCGAAAACCCAAACGATGTCTCATCCTGGAAGGCTTGGGTCATTGAATATTGGAATTTAACATTTATTTGTAATTTGGTGCTTGGAACTTGTAATTTTAGACATAAAAGGCCAAGGTAGAGCCATCTATCTCTGACCTGGCCCAGAGGACCAGGTTTTCGATACGGAATAAAGGGAGGGACAATTCATGCTGAAACTTAAACAAACAGCTCAACTATGTTCTCTTGTTATTTTTTTGATACTGCTTCCGGGGTGCAAGACGCATGGCCAGGACGTAATTGGTGAAGGGACGTCCTTGCCATACTTCGCAAAGCGGGAACAGATGGTGGTGCATCAGATAAAGCGGCGGGGGATAAAAGACCCTAAGATAATCAACGCTTTTTTGAAAGTTGAACGTCATCGATTCGTCCCCCAGAGGTATCTTCCCAATGCCTATGAAGACCGTCCCCTGCCGATAGGCGAAGGCCAGACGATATCGCAGCCCTATATCGTAGCCTTTATGACCGAGGT
>JAUYIZ010000378.1 GCA_030688615.1 Desulfobacterales bacterium
CAGAACACTCTGAACACAACCGGGCAGATGCTCTTTTATACTCAAAATAAAGGCCGCTGTTTCCTTGCCGCTTACCGTTGTCCCTTTGCGAAGCTTTCCGACCAGATACTCCCGCGTCTCTTCAATAAAGCACAGTATCGCATCCAGTCGGATATAGGCAAAGTGCCAGATCCGGTTAAACCCGATATACAGTAGCATCAAAATGCCCACCATCATTAAATGGTCTCCCAGCTTGGGCTCCCGCGTGGGCTTCTGGTAGGCTGAGTCAAAGATTTCTTTAAAATTGACCAGATCGAAAAATTTGATCAGCGCCAAAAGCCCGCCAAATGGGCTCAACTGCTCCGAACAGGTTTCATACACAGTCGATGCATTGATTTTTCTGGCCTCCGCGCGATTCTTTTTAAATCCTTTACTGTTGCGCCTTTTCCTGTTATCCTTCTTTCGTCGTTTTACCATCTGGGTACCTCCTTTATGATTTTGTTTAGTCTAATAAACCCTTATCATAAGTGGTGCCCAGATGGTTTTTTAATCTTTCAAGTCATCGGCCGTGCAAAATTAAGGTTATAAGCTCAGATGGGAGATCGAAAATTTCTTTGCGTGGTGGAAACGTCACCTACGAGTGTACCACCTCATTGCAAGAAGTGCGCACGGATTGATGGTACAAATGCTTGGAGGTTTGATTACATATCTGCTCCTTGCAATTTATTGCCACAAAAATCATAATGAGCCTGTAAGTATTAAAAGAGTTAGAGAACTACGGATACAAATACAAAATGAACTTCGTGATTCCGGTAGCTCTACAGATTCATTTTTTTTCAAAGAACAAAAACGTTGCCGGTTACATGCAAAAACCTAACCGGACATTACTGACCTATACTTCAATTTTTTTTAAAGTGCAGCCCTTGGGTCCCTACAACGGGTATCCGGCTGTATGTAAAACAAAAAAGGAGGAGCACCCATGAAGACAAAGAAGATATTTTTACCCGAATCAGAGATTCCGCGTCAATGGTATAACATCAATGCGGACTTGCCAACTCCCATGGAACCCCCGCTCCATCCCGGAACCGGCCAACCGGTGGGTCCGGATGATCTGTCGCCCATTTTCCCAATGCCGCTCATAGAGCAGGAAGTCAGCCAGGAAAGATGGATCGATATTCCTGAAGAGGTTCTTGAAAAATATCTCATATGGCGCCCTTCCCCCCTGTACAGGGCCCTAAGCCTTGAAAAATTTCTCGACACGCCGGCAAAAATTTATTTTAAGAATGAAGGTGTCAGCCCGGCAGGGAGCCACAAGCCGAACACCGCCATCCCCCAAGCCTATTACAACAAAATTTCAGGAACCAAACGAATTACCACCGAAACCGGGGCCGGCCAGTGGGGAAGCGCCCTAGCTTTCTCTTGTGCCCTGTTTGGGCTGGAGTGCAAGGTTTTCATGGTAAAGGTGAGCTACTATCAAAAGCCTTATCGGAGGATGATGATGGAAACATGGGGAGGGACCTGTATTCCCAGCCCCAGCTCAGAGACGGAGGCCGGGCGAAAAATTCTGGCAGAGAATCCGGATACCCCCGGAAGTCTCGGAATTGCCATAAGCGAAGCCGTGGAAGCTGCGGTGATGGATGAACACACCAAATATTCCCTGGGCAGCGTACTGAACCATGTTATGCTCCACCAGACCATCATAGGCCTTGAAACCCAGAAACAGATGGCAATTGCCGGCGATTATCCGGATGTCATCATCGGATGTGCCGGAGGAGGGAGCAACTTTGCAGGGCTTTGCCTTCCCTTTGTCCACGATAAAATCAACGGACGGGACATCGATATCATCGCGGTGGAACCGACTTCATGCCCCACCTTGACCCGGGGGCCTTTTTCATATGATTTCGGAGATACCTGCCAGATGACCCCCTTGCTCCCCATGCACACCCTGGGGCACACCTTCGTGCCCGAAGGAATTCATGCCGGGGGGCTCAGGTACCACGGCATGGCCCCCATCGTCAGTCAGCTTCTCCTCGACAATCTGATCCGGGCCGAAGCGATTCCCCAGATGGAAACCTTCAAGGCAGGAATAAACTTTGCTAAGACCGAAGGGTTCATCGGTGCCCCGGAGACGAACCATGCCGTGGCTGCCACAATCAGAGAAGCCCTGAAAGCAAAGGAGGAAGGAAAGGAAAAGGTCATCCTCTTTAACTGGAGCGGTCACGGCCTTGTGGATATGGCTGCCTACGATGCATATTTGAGCGGAAAACTTTCCGACCACGTCCTTGCGGATGGAGAAATCGAGCGGGCGCTTTCAGATATTGCGCCCCTGCCGAAACCTAAGCAGTTCAAAGGATAGGCCAAAAATGAATATTCCCGGAGACCTCTGGGTCTCCGGGATCTTGCATTTCCCGAAAATCTCATGAAAAATACCCGAGACAACCCCCCGGAAGATGATTTTGAAATCCGCTGTCCAAGGCTTGGCCACGAGATATCCTTTTCCTATTGTCGTTCTGAAAACAAGGGGCTTCCCTGTTTCAAGACTCTCGACTGCTGGCACACCTATTTTAAGGTGGAATTTTTTTTTAGCAACAGACTGACGCCCGAGCAAATGGAACAGATTTTTCAAAAACAGACTAAGCCGAAAATACTTTCCCTCATGGAGCTGATCGAGCAGGCGAAAAAAACGAAAAAAAAGCAATCATGATGCAAGAAGAGTTTTTTCTGGAAAACGGAGCCATAGCCATTGGAATTTTGTAGGTTGGGCGCCAGGTCGTGATATTTTATCAATCAGGAAGGAACGATGTCTGATAGAGTTATTGATGTTCTAACATCATTTGAATCGCCTGAGACCGTTTGTGTCATGGGTAACGAGGCTGTTGTAAGGGGCGCTCTGGAAGCTGGTGTACAGGGTGTCTTTGCTTATCCGGGAACCCCATCGACCGAGATTTCGGAGCTGTTTTCGATTGTGAGCAACTACCCCGTTCATGATGTCGATCGGAGCCGGTACCCTGACTTTGTTCCCTACACTTTACTGTTTGAATATAGCGTAAACGAAAAGATCGCCTTGGAGAAAGCTATCGGTTACTCCATCGGACAGAAAAGGGCCTTATGCTGCATGAAAAATGTGGGTATGAATGTGGCGTCCGATGCCCTGATGACCATCGCCTATCAGGAGATTGGCGCACCCCTGGTGATTGTGGTCTGTGATGATCCGGGCTGTCATTCCAGCTCAAACGAACAGGATTCCCGGTACTGGGGAAGGATGGCTTCCGTCCCGGTTTTCAATCCGGCAACACCTGCCGATGCGTATTGGATGACAATGGATGGCTTTTGTCTCTCCGAAATGTTAAAACTACCTGTCATCATCCGGTTGACCACCCGTGTTTCTCATGCCAAAAGCACATTGCAATTTCACAGGCTAGCCCTTAATCCGCAAAAGGGTCGGTTCGAAAGTAACCCCATCCATATTAATATCCCGGAGCGGAATGCCGTGGCACACCAAAGGCTGGTGGAAAAACTTCAGTCTGATAGCATTAACTCCTTTTTTGAAGAGAACAGCAAGGTTCTTTTTTCCGAAAAAAAGGATGCGTTGGGCATTATCGCATCGGGAGTTGCAGCCGTTTATCTGGAAGAGATTATCCGCACCTGCAAATTAGAGGAACGTTTGGCGGTTCTGAATCTGGGATTGGTTTTTCCGGTACCCCAAAAAGCCATTATGGATTTTTTCAGACGGGGATTTGAAAAAATTATGGTTCTGGAAGAGCTCGAACCGATCATCGAAAACCAAGTGCGTGTGTTGTTGCATAAGAATCAGGACCTGACACCGGTTATGGGAAAAGGATTTTCCAGTTTAAAAAATACGGGAGAATATTCGCTCTCAATCGTCAGAAAAGCAATATCGGATTTTATCGAAGAGCCCTTGGAAAGAAAAAGGATTCCGCTTCCGGGAGCGGAGGAATTCACCCGAAATCTACCCCTCAGACCACCCACACTTTGTACGGGCTGTCCACATCGAGCAACTTATTACGCTTTGAAACTGGCCCTTCCCGATCGAAAAACGGGCCCGGTTCTGTGCGGAGATATTGGCTGTATGGGCCTGGGCGCTTTGCCCCCGTTGCAGATGCTCGATACGGTAAACCATATGGGAATGAGCATCCCCATGGCACAGGGGATCGCCGATGCCGTAAAAGACAACAATGCAGCGGGAGCCGTCGCGATTATTGGAGACGGAACCTTTTTCCATTCGGGTATTCCCGCACTGTTGAACGCCGTTTACACCAACTCCGACATCACGGTAATTGTATTCGATAATCGGACAACGGCAATGACCGGGGGGCAGGAAAACCCCGGAGCTGCGATCTCCGGCAATTTCAAGCATGTTGACATTAAGGATTTAATCAGGGGCCTGGGGGTTCAGTATGTCGAAACGATGGACCCGCTGAATGTCCCAGACGCCTATGCCAAGATCAAGCAGGCCCTGTCAATCAAAGGGGTTTCCGTTGTAGTGGCCGCATCCCCTTGTGTACAATTGACGCCGTTGGTTAAGGGCAACCGAATTGTCGTGGTGGATCACAACCGCTGTTCCACCTGTTTCCATCATGAGGATACGTCACTGGCATGTTCCCAAATCTGCAACTCCCAGAGCAATCTTGCCCGCGGACGGGCCAAAATCGCAGCCGAAACCCATATTCCGGCCGAAGATCAGCGATGTCCGGCCAATATCTGTAATCACGGATTTTTTAATGCGATCCTTGCAGGTAATTACAAAACGGCAGTCGATATCGTTCGGGACAGCCTGCTTTTTGCACGGACCTGCGGCGATATTTGTCATAAGCCCTGTGAAAACGGATCGACAGACGGCGTACCGATTAAGAAATTGAAGAATTTCGTTTCTTCAATCGATGAGAATTTTCTGGACTTTTCAGGACCGCAAAAAAGACGGGCGGAAGCCGACTTGAATCGCAATCGTGTTGCCGTTGTCGGCGCCGGACCTGCCGGACTAAGTGCTGCTTACGATCTTGCCCTGCAAGGGTATCCCGTTACAATTTATGAAAAGGAAAGCGAGGCCGGCGGCTTGTTGAAATACGGCATTCCCGATTTCAGAATGCAAAAAGAGGGGTACGACACCGAAATCAATTTCCTGAAAAAACTGGGAGTGACCTTCAACCTCAACCAAAGCCTGGGAACGGACATCTTCCTGAGCCAACTGTCGGACGATTTCGAAGCCGTTGTCCTGGCTGTCGGTTTGGGAAAATCTAAAAGTCTGAAATTGATTGATGAGAATGTTCCGGAGAATCGGCGCTTCAACGCGGTAGATTTTCTAAAAAGCTACCATTTTAACACTCTGGAGTTGGAACCCAATGCAACCGTATTGGTGATTGGTGGTGGAAACAGCGCCATTGATGCTGCCAGAACGGCGAAGCACATTTCCGGCAATTTGAAAGTCGTTCTTTCGTGTATTGAAACCCGGGACGAGATGCCTGCTTTCGATGAAGAGATACGCGAAGCGGAAGAAACGGATATCGAATTCATTCACAATAGTTATGTCGATCAGATTAGAATGTCCGATTCCGCACAGATCGAAACGGTCCTTCATACCTTCGCCACAAAAAAGCATTTAAAAAATATCCGGGCTGACTATGTCGTATCGGCAATCGGTTTAGAAGGTGATCCTCATATCCTGGATTCACAGCAAAACTTGAAGATGAACTTGGCCGGTCGTATCGTAGCGGGTGAAAATTCGAGAGACGGCAATATTTTTGTCGCCGGCGATCTGCTGGAAGGTAATCATATGAGTCTGATCGGGGCCATCGCAAGCGGGAAAAAGGCTGCGGTCGAGATCAGAAAAAGGCTTGAAGGATATGGTTTCAATTACGAGGGAGAGCAGGCCTTGAGGAACCTGAATGCAAACGCACCCCAACCGAAAGCCGCCGAAAATCGAAGTGGAGATTCGACAACTGTTGCAGATGGGCAATTGAAGAAAGACATCGTGAATTTCGACCTGTATCAACCCTGCCAGAGATGCAGCAACTGCATTGACAACTTCGGCTGTCCTTCCCTGCTGCGAATCGACGGTCAGATCGTTATCGATCAAAATTCGTGTACAGCCTGCGGGGTCTGTATTGATGTTTGTCCGAACAATGCTATCGTCTGGGAAGAGATCGAAGCCTGATTATTTGGAGCTGCTATGATAAATAACGCGAAAATGATTGTTGCCGGTGTGGGAGGTCAAGGCGGAATGTTTTTAATCAAAATCCTGATCGAAGCGGCGATGATTGCCGGGGTCAAAGTTTCCACAAGCGAGATCCATGGACTTTCTCAAAGAGGAGGCACCGTTTACGCCGGAATCACATTCGGTGAAAATACGTTTGGTTTTGTTGAAGAGGGACAAGCCGATTTTCTTTTGGGACTGGAAGCCCTCGAAGCCCAGCGTTGTATTCCCTTCATCCATACAGGGACCAAAGCGGTGATCGACAGCATTAAAATTCTGCCGTTTTCGGTCAACGCCGGCATGGCCCAATACCCGGATTCTGAAGCGTTTATTCGCCATTTGGAGAAAAATATCGAAAAAGTTATTTATATAAAACACGAATTGAAGGGTGTGAACCCGCTAACCCGCAACATTTATGTTTTAGGCAGGGCCACCCGGTTCGACGATTTCCCGCTTCCCCCCGATGCCATCGAAAAAGCGATAGAAAAAGTGTCGAAACCGGCGTTCCGGGAAGCCAATGTTAATCTGTTTCGGAAGGGAAGAACCGATGATTGAGAAATGCGGGTTAGTACGTTCAGGTTGAATTAACCCAACTTCATGGTTTTTGGGGCACGCCGGGCGGTTTTGGGCGGACCCGAAAAATTTATTAAACATAAATACAGCATGTTGCAAAATTTGATCCCCTGAAAAGTCAATGTAGTGCCAAAATCTATAGTTACATGTCATTTTTATCTTGACTACGCGTCGCCACCCCGATACATTGCCAACATGTTCATACGAAAAACCACACATACCGACAATAAAAACGGACAGAAATACTACACCTATAAACTGGTCGAGTCCATCCGAACCGCCAGAGGCCCGAGGCAGCGTCCAGTATTGAATATTGGAAAGGATTTCAACTTTCCTAAAGAAAAGTGGAAAGAACTCGCGGATCGGATCGAGGCCGTCATTTCCGGACAGTACAACCTTTTCCCCGTGCCCGAAGAAATAGAACAACTCGCGCAGCGCTACGCGCGAAGAATCATTCGCAGGCATGGCCAAAGATCGCCGGAGGCGATTGAAGATCAGACTAAACCCGATTACCAGACAGTCGATGTCAACAGCCTGGACAATGAACAGATACGCTCGGTTGGTGGAGAAAGCGTTGTCCTCGCAATGATCAAGGAGCTTGAATTGGACCGCAAACTGGAAGCATTGGGTTTTAATCGGCCCCATATCGAAGCCGCTATCGGTGTCATCACAGCCCGGCTGCTGGCTCCCACGTCCGAACGAGCAACACATCTGTGGCTTCAGAACGAAACGTCTCTCGACGACTTGATGGACACCAGCTTTGAACCTCTTTGCCAGGATAGAGTTTATAAGGTTTCCGATATGCTGCTCAACAATAAGGATGCTATTGAGTCCCATCTGCAAAACCGGGAAAGGCATCTTTTCAATCTTGATGAAAAAATACTCCTCTATGATCTGACGAATACTTTTTTGGAAGGAAGCGGCAAATACAATAAAAAAGCTCACTTCGGGGTTTCCAAAGATAAGAGAAGCGACTGCCCCCTGATAACGCTTGCGCTTTTGATGGATGCGGACGGCTTTCCGAAGAAGAGCGAGATACTCGAAGGAAACGTCAGTGAACCGGGAACCTTGGAGAAGATAGTGCCGACAATATCCACAACGGCTAAAAAACCGATCATCGTTACGGATGCCGGGATCGGGACGAAGAAGAATATCAAGTGGATGTCCAACAATGGATACCATTATATCGTCGTGTCCCGGAAACGCAAACCGGAGATACCCGCCGGAATAGAAATGGTCAAAGTTCGGGAGGACGACCGAAGATTGATCCGGGCGGCCATCAGGGTCAACGCTACCGGCGAGGTGGAAGTTTTTTGTCATTCCACAGCCAAAGAAATCAAGGAGCGAGGGATCAAGAACCGCTTCGAGAGACGCTTTGAAGATAAGCTGACAGAAGTCTGCAACGCCCTTCATAAGAAGCACGGGACGAAAAATTACGACAAGGTTTTGGAAAAAATCGGAAGATTGAAAGAGAGGTATCGCCGTGTGGCCCGCCGATATGAGATCAGCGTTGAAAAAGATGATAAATCGGCAAATGCGATCAACCTCGACTGGCGCATGAAGCAGGTTGATGACACGAGCGGATATTACGTGCTTCGATCCAACCTCACGAATACCAATGAGAAAGAAGTATTCGATATATTCACCATGCTGCTCGATCTGGAGGATGCATTTCGTTCGATGAAATCCGAACTCGGGCTTAGACCGGTGTATCATCAAATTGAATATCGATGTGATGGCCATCTGTTTATAAGCGTCCTTGCCTATCATGTGCTTCATTCGATCCGTTTGAAGCTTAAAAACCACGGAATAACTCACAGCTGGTCAACAATCCGCAGCAGGCTTGCCACACATTATCGAGTGACGACTTCAATGAAATGTTCGGACGGCAAAATGCTCTACGTACGCAAAACCGCCAGACCCGAAGAATGTCACACCATAATTTATGACGCGCTCGATCTGCCTCGCCAGCCCGGCAAAATTAGCAAGGCGATCCTCTAACGAGCGTTCCATCGCCCGGCGCCATAAAAAAATCTGTAGTGCCTAAATTCACCCGTGCTGCCGCACAACCTATTGATGTCGCACGAAAAATTTTTTTTAACCATGAAGTTGGGTTATGGCCGTAGTAGGTGTCCCGGCGATCTTTGATGATGATATCGGTATGATCTTCGAAAATGGAGACCACCTTTTGCTGGGCCGGAACGGTTTCGCCCTGGATCACGCGTCGATATGTCTGGTCGTAAACCTGCTCTGATAGAGCGGCATAATGCTTGATTTCATTGAGCAAGGCTAACACTTGGATATCTGCTGAGGCCAGTTCCTCCAGGATGCCTTCAGCCGTTCTGGCATAGCCTATGACTTTACGGGTAGTCTTGAGCAGGTTTACATAAAGTGGCTGGCGCTGCTTTTCACCCTTGGCATATTGGATGCCTACCATTCTGCGCTTAGCGCCGACTCAAAAATAAAATTACATTATGAAGCACAACTATAACAAACCATTTTTATCATCAGCAAGTGTTAAATGTCATATAAAGCTGATAAAATAATATGATATGTGTTGACAAGCAAATTCTATCGGTGATATAGTTCCCCCTATATACTTCAGAGAAGGGGGAACTATATCACCGATGAACGATAAAACACTTAATCCTGATCCTATCGTCAATCTCTTTAAATCAAATAAAATCGCCACCTTGGATGAAATCAAACAGGCTCTGCGCACTAGCAGTACAATGACTGTATTCAGGAAGCTCAGATCCATCGGGTATCTTTCAAGCTATTCTCATCGTGGAAAGTACTACACTATACCCGGAATTGCCAGATTTGACCAAACCGGCCTCTGGCCATGGCATTCTATCTGGTTTTCAAAATTCGGTAATCTTGTGGAAACATCAAAAGAATTTGTGGATAGTTCTATCGCCGGTTTTACCGCAAAGGAACTCGAAAAAGCCCTTCATGTTGAGACTAAACACTCTCTGCTAAAACTCTTTCAAGCCAAACGTCTTTATCGGGAGAGAATATCCGGCTTGTATGTTTACGTTGCATTTGAGCCGGCAAAACGAAAAAGCCAAATCGCCATGCGTAAGAGCAGTGTGTCACAGTTCGAATTTGATCTGTCATATGAACTTCAAGCGCTTTCCGAGGAACTCAAGGCGGCCATCATTCTATTCTTCAGTTTGCTTGATGAAAAACAGCGCAGATTATATGCCGGATTAGAAGCATTCAAAATGGGCTATGGCGGTGATAGGAAGATTGCCCAATTGCTCGGATTGAACGAGCACACCGTGGCCAAAGGACGTCAAGAGCTTTTTACCGGACAGGTAGAAGAACATCGGATTCGCCAAGAAGGCGCAGGCCGGAAACCTGTGGAAAAAAAACTCCGAAAATCATCAAAAGAATCGAAAGGCTGCTGAAATATGAAACTGCTGGCGATCCAATGAAAGAACTGAAGTGGACCCGTAAGACAACACAAAAGATCGCACATGAGCTAAAATCACTCGGTGTTGATGTAAGTGCCAATACTGTATGCAGACTACTGAAGAATCTGAAATACTCATTGAAAGTCAATCACAAAAAGAAAGAATCCGGGACTAAGAATCCACCTAAACCAGCCGATAGAAATAAGCAGTTTGAGTATATTGCTGATTTTCGCGATAGGTTTGCCAATCAAGGCGACCCGGCAATCAGCGTTGATACCAAGAAAAAAGAACAGATCGGAGATTTCAAAAACAATGGCACCTCATGGCAGCAAGATGCCATTTGGGTTAACGATCACGATTTTCCATCAGATGCCCGCGGAAAAGCCAGTCCATACGGCATCTACGATACTCAGAGGAACAGGGGTACTGTCATATTAGGCATCTCACATGACACACCACGATTTGCTGTAGAGTCCATCGAAAGCTGGTGGAAGACTGAGGGGAAAGAAAACTATCCAGATTCAAACCAACTGCTCATATTGGCAGATTCCGGTGGTAGCAACAGCAGTCGTTCCAGGGTATGGAAATACAAGATCCAAGAAAGGCTGTGTGATCAATTTGGATTGACAGTGAATGTCAGTCACTATCCGCCAGGTTCTTCAAAATGGAATCCCATCGAACACCGCTTGTTTTCCGAGATTAGTAAGAATTGGGCGGGTCGGCCTTTGGATTCCTTTGAAACTGCACTTAAGTATATCAGGACCACCAAAACCACCACGGGTTTAACAGTGAAAGCCCATTTTGTGAGAAATAAATATGAAAAAGGTGAAAAAGTTACCGATAGGCAAATGAAAAGTCTTTCCCTCACAAAGCACGAGACATTCCCCGAATGGAACTATACAATATCGCCTTCAAGAATGTAATTTTATTTTTGCGCGAGCCCTTAGCAACACGTTGATGATCGGAAAAGATGATCTTGGACCCGAACAATCACGGGCTGTTTGTAACAGCCGGGTTAGCACCCGCACACAGTCCCACAACTGTACTGAATCGAAGGGCTTATGGATGTTGGATTCAACCACCGTACAATCAATGCGGGCCTTACGCCCCTTTTCGATATCTTCTTTTTTGGCGTAGCCCAGCAGATCACGGAAAATGACCTGCCAGGTTTCCTCGGAAAGGGATTTTATATTGGCGTTGAGAGCCGATTTTTTGAAACCTTTATCGGCAAAGCCGATTCGGCAAAATCGCCTCAGGCTCCGGGAATCTGAAATATGAAAGGCCAGTTCTACATAGGTGAAGTCGAAAAGGCGCATAATGATTGCAGCACGAAGAGTCTGATCAGCACTCATGCCGCGAGCTCCTGTTCGAGATGTGAAAATTTTTCCGTTATTGAGGTCTTGAAGAACACACGCACAGACGGTAGGAGTAGCGTCAATTATTTTGCTGATGACCTCCAGTTCTCTTTCCTGGGGATGGTTAGAAGCAGGCTCCATAAGTGGCATCTGTTTTTGCTATTTTTCGCGCATTTTGCTGATGGCTCCTTTTTTGTTTTTGTAGTGTTATTGGATGTTTGTCGATATCCCCTATACTACATATAGTGAAAAAATGCCACAACAAAATGAGCTTTTTTTTATTTATTCCGGTTAGTTATGTTCCCGGATGGACACTAGTTATTCCACCATTTAAATGTCAGTTCAAGAAAACACAACTATCACTACAACGATATTTAAACCAAAATAAGTGTTGAATTATTGTATAAAGTCTGCCATACTACGAAAAAACCTTTAAAAAAGGAGGCAGACCATGTTACCAGCATTGCGCAAAAATGAGCACCTTTATTCAGTTCCAAAGTTCGATCTAAAAAAGACAGATGTCAAAGATTTTGCCAATGAACTCAATGGATTTCATGAACAGTTTAGAGATTGTTTTCAGCGTAGTGAATCAAGGGACCACTTTTTTAAATATATGTCCGGTCAATTCAGCGACCTGGAGAGGAAATCAATTGAACCTATCGCTCTTGCCGTAAAAGATGGTAATGTCCGGGCAATGCAGCGTTTTGTCAGTGACACCCCTTGGGATGATAATAACATGGCAACAAAATATCGTAGTATGGTAAATGATGACATGGATAGCCCGAATGGCGCTATCATATTCGATGAAAGCGGCTTTCTTAAAAAGGGAGATGATTCCGTTGGTGTCGGTCGTCAATACTGTGGAACCATCGGCAAGGTTGATAATTGTCAAGTCGGTGTTTTTGCAGCCTATGCTTCCGAAAACGGATATGCATTGGTTGACAAGCGACTATTTATTCCTGAGTATTGGTTTTCAGATAATTATCAGGAGCGTCGTGAAAAGTGCAACTTACCTGAAGATATCGTTTTTCAAACAAAACCTCAAATCGCTGTCGAAATGCTCAATGCCATTGTTAGCGAAAAAATATTGCCTTTCAAATACATTTTGGCAGATACGATTTATGGTGAAAGTCCTGATTTCATAAACACAGTTGAAACTTTACCGGATACAACCTATTTTGTATCGGTTTCTAAAGACACCTTATGCTGGCTTAAGCGGCCAATGACTGTGGTTAAACAATATAAATGGGGCGGAGAAATTAAGAGCAAAACCATCCTATCAGACAAAAATCAAAACCCGATGACAATTGAAGATCTGGCAAAAAATATTAACAGTTATTTTTGGTACCGCAGAGAAGTTTCCGAGGGAACCAAAGGGCCAATAGTATATGAGTTCACTCGCCGAAGGATCATTTTGGCAGCTTCAGGCCTTCCTCAAAGGGAAGTAACTTTGTTGATTCGGCGCA
>JAUYIZ010000383.1 GCA_030688615.1 Desulfobacterales bacterium
TTCTGGGCCATAACGATGTCAAAACGACGAGGATCTATACACCTTTCCTCAACGTGGACCCGTTGGCGTTTGCAGCAATGCACTCTGGATGCAGGCCGGTCGATGTTGCCGTTTCTCTACGTCACGAAGGCTACAAGAAGCTGGACTATTTCCGGGTCATCTCTGGTGAGCATGAAGGGATGTAGAACAATGAGATGAACTCGGATTTTAAAAATCTGCTGTTTTTTAAAACCGGTTGGTTATGTGTGAAAGATTAT
The DNA here is from genome assembly GCA_030688615.1 of Desulfobacterales bacterium. GTDB lineage: Bacteria > Desulfobacterota > Desulfobacteria > Desulfobacterales > JAUYIZ01 > JAUYIZ01. Next base: position 258 of record JAUYIZ010000383.1, read on the forward strand.
GAACCGTATTGTAATCACAACCTTATTGCTCTGTTGTAGCAATGTCTTTATGACATTCGCATGGTATGGACACCTGCGCAACCTCTCCCATAAACCCTGGATTGTCGCCGCACTTGTAAGCTGGGGAATTGCTCTGTTTGAGTATCTGCTTCAAGTACCGGCAAATCGATTGGGGCATGAAGTCATGCCCGTGGGACAATTGAAGATATTGCAGGAAGTGATTACGCTATTAATTTTCGTTCCGTTTTCCATATTCTATATGAAAGAGAAAATTTCGATAGATTACCTTTGGGCCGGACTCTGCCTGCTTGGTGCGGTCTTCTTTATATTCCGGAGTAAAATATTTGGCACATAATCGGGTAACCGGGAGTCTTTCTCCCTCGGCCCTAACACCACATAGCAAGCGGGTCTGCACTATGCGGTTCACTTAGGGCCCGTAAAAATATTAATGTTACAAATTATCTCTAGGACAAATGGAATAGTTCCAGTCGCCATGAAAATCATTTCTGACTATATTGATGGCTGCAAACTCAGAGTCGGGGACCTTGATGCCCTTAGGGTATTCCCTATTGTCCAATTCAGCCTTGACCGAAAGCCCCGTTTTCGTTTTTGTGTTGGCAATCAGATTGAGCATAACTTCATGGCTGATCAAGGGTTCTCCTCGCCAGTTCATGGTGATAAAGGAAAACAGTCGGTGTTCAATCTTGTTCCATTTGCTTGTTCCTGGAGGATAATGACAGACCCGAACAGGAATGCCGATTTCATCTGCAAACCCTTGCAGCTCCAGCTTCCACAATCTGACACGACCCCCGTTACTCCCACCGCCGTCTGCAGTGACAAGCAATTCTTTGGCATTAGGGTATGCCTGGCTACCAACAACATGCCACCATCGTCGAATTGTTTGCACGGCAAATGCGGCAGTATCGTGATCAGTACCGACACTCACCCATCCTTCATCGGCACCGATATCGTAAACGCCATACGGATTGGCACGGCCTGCTTGTTCAATAAAATCATGAACCTTTACTTCTGTTGGTTCTCCCTTGGGGTGCCACGTCTTTCCATTGTTCTTGAAACGGCCAATCAATTCCTTCTTCTTGGTGTCAACCGAAATGACAGGCTCCACCTTGGTCAGTCGATCCGTGACCTGCGCGTTTATGTGCTCGAACTGGGCGTTCCGGTCAGGATTACTCGTTCCTTCAAGGGTTTTCTTGGTCCCTTGCAGGCTATATCCAAGCTTGACTAGCAACTTCCCGACATGGGTATGGCTAACTCTATGTCCCTTATTGCCAAGTTCCGCGGCCAAGGTCAGCAGACTCTTGCAGGTCCAGCGAAGCGGAGACTCTGGATCGCCACGAGTCACTGGTTCAAGCAAAAACTCAAGGTCGGCTTGAAGGGTGATGTCGGTTTCAGTGACGTTCTTTCTGCCTGCACCGGGCCGTCTGATCCGAGAACCAGTCGGCCTTTCTTCAAGATGACGCGATTCAAGCTCTTTCAAACCAGCATGTATCGCACGACGGGAAACGCCGGTTGTCGAAGCCACAAGAGTAATTCCGCCTCGCCCCAGTACTTTGGCTTCAGCGGCAGTGACCAGGCGCCGAAGACGTTCATCAAGCGCCCACTCAACAAGTTTATACCGGTTTGCAATTTGAGAAGTGTCCATGCACAAAGTATAGCACATGGCAACTAATCGTTACAATAATTATTTTACAGGCCCTAAGTTTCTGAAAAATTAACCTTTATTCGTTATTAGCTGCTTACCGGGACAATAACTTTTCCAAAAACATTACCCATTAAATTCTTTTGTTCTATCTGCCGGCTTTCCATCTGGGGTGATCTTTTCCAAACCACATAACCATAGGAGGCAATATGTTAAAAAGATTCTCATGAAGATGTACTAAAACCCCAATATAAGGGTAAAATCACCCTTAATGATCCCACAGTCACCGGTGTAGGCAATGGATTTATGAGTCATCTGGCAGCACATATATGGGATCTTGAAGCGGCAAAAGATTTCCTGTCGCAACTTGTAAAGCAGCAGGATGTGGTCATCCAGCGGGATAACCGCATTCATGTCGAGTCCGTTGCCCGGGGAAAGTTCGCCGTCGGTCTTGCCCCCAACCCCGACAACCTGGCCAGTTTTCTGAACTTGAAAGCGCCGATAGATGTGGTTCTGGTCCCCAAAGGATCCTTTGTTACGCCGGCGGCCGGAGCTTTTGCGGTACCCAGGAAATTGGCCCACCCGAACGCTGCCACGGTTTTTATCAACTGGCTGTTAACCCAAGAGGGCCAGCAAATATTTGCAGACAGTTTCGGCAGCCCAAGCATGCGCCTTGATGTTTCTACCAAAGGAATCAACGAAGTATTCATTGCACATCCCGGAGAAAATATTTTCACAGACAACGAAGCCAGTATTCTTTTCAGAGGCAAGATGCGCGGGATCGCCAAAGAAATTATTCAAAAAGCCGACAAGTAATTGAATTGAGTTTTTCGAAAATATCGTGTAATAGGGTTAAAGAAGTAAAAAATGGGACTTACCTGGAGGGGATGAACCGGATGGCAAAGAAAGGCATTACCAGTTTAAGAGACACAGTGGATTTTCTGAGGGAAAAAGGCCAGCTGCTGGAAATAGACAACGAGGTCGATCCCATTTATGAAATTTCAGGGATTCAGAAGGCCTTGGAGAACGGGCCTGCGATTCTGTTCCACAAGATCAAGGGCTATCCCCATGCCCGGGCCATCGGAAATATTTTTTCACGAAAAGAAAGACCCGCACAGATATTCGGCCTCGATACCGTCAAGGACTTGAGGGTAAAGTGCATGGAGGCGCTGGCGCATCCCCTGGCCCCCAAAATCGTTAAAGATGCGCCTTCCCAGGAGGTGGTCATCACCGAAAACATTCATGTCATGGAGTATCTGCCGATAACCAAATATACCGAACGCGACGGCGGACGGATCATCGGCGGCAATAACACCCTGCTCACCGGCAAGTGGCACGGCGGCGGCACCCATCTGTCCTTCAACCGGCTGAACTTCCGCTGGCCCGCATCCTGCAGCCTGGCCATCGGGGCGGGCAGCCATCTGGAGTCGGCGGCGCATTTGCTGCATCGGGGCGAGAAGATCCCCGTAACGCTCAATATAGGCGCTTCTCCAGCCTGCATGATGATCGCCGGCGCCGGTTTCCTTCATCCTCTGGTTCCGGTGGGTGCCGACGAACTTGGCTTTGCCGGCCGCCTGCAGGGAAAGCCCGTGGAAATGGTCAAATGCGTAACGCAGGATGCCTACGCCCTGGCCAGTTCCGAGTGGGTTCTGGAAGGATATATCGACACCAAGCAAAAGGCCTGGGAGTCCGAAGAAGCGGAAAAGCTGGGCAAGGAGGGGGTGGCCCCGGTGTTTCCGGAATGGACCGGGTATCTGGGCAAAGCCTACCGCCTGCTGCTCTTCATCTGTACGGCGATCACCCATCGGAAGGATCCAATTTTCTTTACGCCCCAGGCCAACTCTTTTGAAGGCGACATGGTGGGCGCAGCTTTTCGCGAGGCCTGCTTCTGGGAAATAGCCAACCGGATACGGCCCGGCCTGGTCACGGATGTCAACATCATTGAAGGCGTTGCCGGCTGGGGCGGCAATGTCATCTACCAGGTCCATAAAAGGAGGAAAGCCGACGAAGGCTACCAACGGCAGATCCTTTCCGCGGCTCAGGCCAATGCCATCGGGTTGAGGTTTGCGGTGGCGGTGGACGAAGACGTGAATATCTACAGCACCGAAGACATTTTGTGGGCCATAGCGACCAGGGTCAACCCGAAGCAGGACCTGATCATCGGCGCCGGCGGCGGCATGGGGCAGGTGCTTATGCCGATGGAAAGAATCGAAATGGCCTCGGGCAAACCCCAATTTCGTTTTGAAGGCGGCATGGCCTTTGATGCCACCGTGCCCTTCGACTACAAATGGAACTTCGAGCGCTCACATCATCCGGTAGATAAAATTGATTTGAAAAAATGGGTTTCGGAAAAGGATCTCCGGCGCATCTGGGCCGGGCAAAGTGATTACGCAAAAGTCATGGCAAAAATGGGGTAGAACAGCGAGACGTTTGCAAAATGCCCCCTTTCGCCCAATTTCGATGTCCGGCTTAAAATTTAAACCTCGGCCCGGAGCTTGTCCGCTATCTGCCTTTCCAGCCCGGCCTTGTCCACTTTCTGAATGCCCGCGGTCAGGGGCAGAGCTTCCACCAGTTCCAGCCTCTCCGGCAATTTGAAAGCGGCAATTCCATTTTTCTGAAGAAAGGAAACCATTTCCTCGAAGGTAAATTCTTGACCCTTTTCCGGCACCACGTAGGCGCAGGCCTTCTCTCCCATCATCAGGTCGGGCATCTTCACAATGGCAACACTGCGCACCCGGGGGTGGGTTTCCAGCATAGTTTCAATCTCAACGGGGTAAATGTTTTCGCCTCCCCGTTTAATCATATCTTTCTTGCGACCGACCAGAATTACATGGCCTTTGCCGTCAAGCCTGGCCAGGTCGCCGGTTTTATACCAGCCGTCTTTCGTCCAGACCTCCCAGGTCATCTCAGGATTTCGGTAATAGCCGGCACAAGCTGCCGGCCCTCTCAGCATAACCTCCCCAACCTCTCCCGGCCCTACCTCGGACCCGGCGTTATCCACCAGCCTTATCTCATGGCCGTGGATGGGTTTGCCCGTCGTCAGCAGCCTTTCTTCCTGGGAAGAGTCAAACCGCGTAAAGACCCCGGCGCCCCAGTCCACGGCGCCGTATATCTGCACCACCCGGCCGCCGATTTTCTCTTCCAATTTACGGCACAGCTCATAAGGGGGCGCTCCGGCGGCACAGACCCAGAGCCGCATGGACGACAAATCGTACCGGGAAAAATCAGGATGATTCATCATCATGATAAGCTGGGTGGGCACGAAGCCGAACCCTGTCACCTTCTCTCTTTCAATAAGCTTCAGCGCTTCTTCTGCCCCAAAGTTCTCCATCATGACCACCTTGGCTCCCACCAGGGCGGCGGACCAGTACACGATAACGTTCGGTCCTCCGGTGTGGGGAGAAAGGGCGGCAATAATATCGTCCCCCGTCATACGCCAGTCTTCGGCAAAGGCCCTGCACATATTCATGCGGGCTGCAGCGGCGATCTCCACGAACTTGGGAAAACCCGTGGAGCCCGATGTATGACTGATCCAAGAGATTTCGTTGGATTTATAACCCCGCCCCCTTAGATAATCCGGGGGATACTCTTCTTCCAGTGGCCGTGAGAGCATGGCCTGGATGGAAACGGCGCCCTCCGGCACGTTGTCGCCGGTCACAAAAACATGTCGCAATCGTGGAAGACGCGCCCGTATCTCTGCTACCATTTGAAAGTGATTAAAATTCCTGAACTCCAGGGGGATGACGATTCCCGTCGCCTCGACATTGCGCAGGATATATTCCAATTCTCTTTGCCGCAGGGCGGCCAGCGCCGGCAGACAGAGAATGCCCGCCTTTTCGCAGGCTAACCGCAACAGGGCCACCTCAACGCTGTTGGGCAATTGGAGGGCGAGCAGGTCGTCGCGTTTGAAACCCAATTGCAGCAAGCCCAGGGCAAGCCTGTCAATCAACTTCTTGGCCTGCGACCATGTCAGCCGGGTTTGAGAATCGACTATCGCCTCCCGGTCAGGATAATTTCCGGCATTGCGATCCCAGACTTCCGGCCAGGTTGTATGTTCCCAGTACCCTTTTCTCAGGTACTCATCCATGAGCTCCTGCGTGTACCTGGTTGGTTTGGACATAATAATTGGTTCCTATTTTTGAAACAGTTGGGGCCACTTTTTTAAAGTCGTGGTCCTGAGATTGTCGCTGGCCCGGTTGACTTCCGGAAAATCTTTTCGCCAGTGATAGGGCCGGCAGGCAATAATGATAGCCCTGGAATTGGTAAAATCACCCCTGGCCTTTCGTTCAGGATCTATTATCGGATCCAGCGGGGTGCTCCAGCAGCCGGTCACGATTTCAATAGATGTGGCGGGGTCACATCTGGTAGCCACTGCCCATAGTACATCTTTGTCGTTGTCCGGGTCGATATCATCGTCCACCACGATAACAAATCTCCCGTGGAAGGCGGCTTCACCGGCACTGGCAACCACCATGCCCACTTGCTTTGCATGACCGGCATACTTTTGTTCGATGGAAACAACAATAATTGTTTAATAAAATATCGCAGATCCATTATTTTGCCTCACATGTCGGAAATCCTATTTTCCCTGCTTTTTTCAACCCTACCATAATAATCGATATATTACCATCGCCACCGCGTTAAATCCTTGTTTTCATATCGTAATGAAATGAAAATGCATGATCAGAATGGGCGGGGTCCCTGTTGTACCTGTCAGTCTCATAGAATCTCTTTACACCATCAACAGAAAGTGAACTGACGTGGATCTTATTTTCATTTGGATTAAACTGAAGGATACGCATCCATCCATTTCCACTCTTTATACCGTCAAGTTCTGCTCTTTCATCTTGATAGTCCGTTAATATTTCGTGAACTTCATTGCCAGCATCACCTCTACGGATTTTATGTTTAACACCAGTGACGTGTCCAGAAAGAACCATAAATATGTTTCTGTGTTTGCTAATTAACTCTTGCCAGACAGTATGAGCGCCGTTGCCTTCGAGATTGTATGCAGTTGCGCAATCTTTCTTGTGCCTTCCGCCTTTTGTCTGAAAACAGTGGGTAACAACAATTACCCTTCTGTCCTTATATTGTTCAATCAATTTATAAGCCCAGGTAAGTGCTTCATCGGTTGGTGCATATTCAAGACTCACAACCATAAACCTCAGATTTGTCCATTCAAAAAAAGTGTAATTGTTGTCATTGGTTATTCCCATATGCCCGCCATACCACTTCTTTCCGAGAAACCTTTCAGGCCCAAAATATTTATTATATCTTGATGTATCACGGAACCTGCCCATTTCAGGCATATCATGATTGCCGGGAATCATGCTGTAAGGAACATCTGCCCCATCGAGTGTCCTATGGGCCTTATCAGCAACTTCCCACTGCTCAGGTATGTTGTCGTGAGTGATGTCGCCTAAATGAATTGCAAATTTGATATTAAGGGTGTCTTTATTATCCACTATCCACTGGGTCTGCTCGTAATATGTATCAGGATATCTTTTTGAGTAAAACTGGGTATCAGGTAAAATAACCACAGCAAAGCTATCCGGAGAAATTTTTTTTATTAATTGAGGTTTAGCTTTAATGCAGCCAATTATGCTGAGCACAACAGCGATAATAAGGAATATTAACCATCCGCGGCTAATTCTACGAATATAGTTCATAATTGAAGATTAAGCGGGCCGACCCCCACCATGAAGATATTGTCTGGACTCAGCGGGTCGATTGCGGGCTTGAGCTCATCGAAGAGCGTTTTCGAGTTTAGACCTCTTCCTCCCAGGAAATTGAGCCTCAGCTCCTCAGGTAAAGGTTCTTTGATTGTCCTGCCTTCACTCAAATAAACTTTCAGTCGTCTTCCAGCCCAACCATGCATTTTGCCAGACCTCCTTATCCAATCGACGATAGATTCGCCTGCCCGGAATTAATTAGACATAACGGCTGACCTGTTTGCTGTTTTTTGACTTTGGAAGCTGATGCTGCCGGTTTCAGTCGTTGGAATATGCCAAAGTTATGCTAGCGTGTCAAAGAAAAGATTTGCCCGGGAAAGGATTCGTGAGGCTGTTTATTTCTTGACACCCAGGCCCGCTGTTGCCATACTCAAGTAACATCGATATGGAGGTGCACCATGAAAAAGACGATAAAATGGATATCGATCAGCCTGGGGGGCCTGATTATCGTGGTCACCCTTGTCCTTCTTATTGCCCCCAGGTTCATAGACATCCAGAAATACAAGCCGGAAATTGAAAAACTTGTAACCGAAGCCACCGGGCGGCCCTTTACCCTGGCCGGCGATCTCAAGCTATCTCTGTTTCCCGTGGCGGTTCTTTCCTTTTCCGACCTGCACCTGGGCAACCCTGAGGGGTTCCGGGAAAAGGATTTTATCGCGATAAAATCCTTTGATGCGAGAGTAAAGCTCCTGCCCCTCATCTCGCGGGATATCCAGATCATGCGTTTTGTCGTGGAAGGACCCCGGATCGTGCTTGAAAAACGCAAGGACGGCCGGGGAAACTGGCAGGGGCTGGGAGAACCGCGAGACACGGAAATCCCCGTAAAGGCAAAAGAGGGTAAAAAGCCGTCCCCGGGCAAGACATCGGGAGGTCTTCCCATCCATGCCCTTGCGGTTGGAGAGTTATCCATAACCGACGGGCGCATCCTCTGGATTGATCACGCCAGCGGGCAGCGCAAGGAAGTGGCCGGTTTAACCGTTCGCCTGCAGGATGTCTCGCTGGATCGCCCGATTCACCTGGCGCTATCGGCCCGTCTGGACAATAAACCCATCTCCCTGGAAGGTGATGTGGGGCCCATCGGGAAAGAACCCGGCAAAGGGCCCCTGCCCCTGGACCTGGCGGTCAAGGCCCTGGACCAGCTGAATATTTCTTTGAAGGGAAAAATCATGGACCCCATGGCCGGCCAACAGTTTGACCTGGCCCTGCAAATCGCCCCTTTTTCGCCGCGCAAGGTGTTAAGCGCCCTGGGTCAGCCGCTTTCTTTGACTACCGCAGACCCCAAGGCCTTGAGCAGGGTTGCACTCAAAGCCGGGCTCAAGGGCGATCCCGGGGCCCTGTCGATTTCAGGCGGCGCCCTGGATCTGGATGAATCGAAATTGGTTTTTTCCCTGAAGCTGAAGGATTTTGACAAGCCGGACATCGCTTTCGATCTTAAGCTGGACAAC
>JAUYIZ010000400.1 GCA_030688615.1 Desulfobacterales bacterium
GCCTCGCGACACAACATTCGCGCGCCTTGAATTTAGAGCTTTTTACGAAGCCATCCCAAATTTGACTTTTTACGATTTCATCAATATACCTGAATCTTACATGAAAATCGACCGGGACGAGACCTTTGAAAGATCAAACAACTTGCTTAAGAACCCATCCTGACTTCCGGATCAATTATGAACAGGCCCTCAACCCTTCACAGCTTGAGGCCGTAACCTTCATGGACGGGCCGCTTTTGGTGATTGCGGGGGCCGGAAGCGGCAAGACCCGCACCCTCACCTACCGCGTGGCACATCTGGTGGAACGCGGCGTACCGCCCGGAGCGGTTCTTCTGTTGACCTTTACCCGCAAAGCCGCCCAGGGCATGTTGCGCCGGGCGGCCGCGCTGCTGGATAATCGATGCGAAAATATCGCCGGCGGAACTTTTCACTCCTTTGCCAATGCGTTGCTTCGAAGATATGGCTCCCATACGGGTCTTGCCGCCAACTTTACGATCCTGGACCGTTCGGATACCGAAAGTCTGATCGGCCTGTTGAAAAAAGACCTGGGCTTTTCGCTGAAAAACCGCTCATTTCCGAAAAACCGCACCCTGGCGAACATCTTCAGCAAAACCATCAATAAAGCCTCATCCGTTCAGGACCTGCTGTATAATGATTATCCCCATCTGATGCCCGAGCTTGACGATATCATGGCCATTTACAGCGCCTATAACGGCCACAAACTTCAGCACGGCTGCCTTGATTTTGACGACCTTCTGGTTTATCTGCACCGCCTCCTGCAAGATGTCCCCGACATCCGCCGGCGGATCTCTTCAACCAGCCGGTATATCATGGTGGATGAATATCAGGACACCAACCCGATCCAGGCCGAAATATTAGAACTTCTTTCCGATGCCCACCGGAATATCATGGTGGTGGGGGATGATTCCCAGAGCATTTATGCGTTCCGGGGGGCAAATTTTAAAAATATCATGGACTTTCCCAAAATATTTCCCGGGACCCGGATTATCCGGCTGGAAGAAAATTACCGCAGCGTTCAGCCCATATTGAACCTGGCGAATCACACCATCGAAATGGCAACGGAAAAATACACCAAAACCCTGTTCTCCAGAAAACCCGGCGATAAAAAACCCGAGCTGGTTTCCGCGGCCGGTGAGAGAAGCCAGTCAAAGTATATCATTGAAAAAATTCTGCGGCTCAGTGCCAAAGGAATACCTTTGAGTCAAATCGCCGTGCTTTTCAGGGCCGGCTTTCATTCCTTTGACCTGGAAGTGGAACTTGCCAGAAACCGCATCCCCTTTATCAAGATGGGAGGGTTCAAATTCGTTGAATCGGCGCACATAAAAGATGTCCTGGCCCACCTGAGAGTCCTGTCCAACCCTTATGACCGGATCAGCTGGCACCGGATACTTTTGCAGCTTGATAAAATCGGGCCCAAAACCGCAGACAAAATTTATCGCGATATTCTGAATCAGAACGAAGGCTGCGCCGGGCTCTTGAAGGTCAAAGCCAGGAGCGCGCATTCTTCGGGCATGGACAGTTTACAAGCCCTTTTCGCTCAGCTTTTGTCCATGCCCCGACCGCTGGTTGAAATGGGAGAGGCGGTGCTGGCGTACTATCTGCCCATCCTGAAGGCCAAGCACGATGACCATCCCAAACGGACGCGGGATATCGAACAGCTTTTAGCCATCATGGAAAAGTACGACACGCTGGATGCTTTTTTAAGCGATATGGCCCTTGAACCTCCCAGCGCCAGCGTGGACAACAGCCTGTCCGTCAGCGAAACGTCCGGGGAAAGCCGGCTGACGCTTTCGACCATTCATTCGGCCAAGGGCCTGGAATGGCACACGGTCTTTATCATATGGGTATTAGACGGTCGTTTCCCGCCCCTGCATTCCATGAAAAAACATGAGGAACTGGAAGAAGAGTTAAGATTGATGTACGTTGCCATGACCCGGGCCCAGGAACTGCTTTATCTGACTTTGCCCATGCAAATCTATGACCGGTCCGCCGGAAAAATCCTGAACCGCCCTTCCCGTTTTGTCGAGCTGATCCCGGATACAATCCTTACGCGCCGATATTACTACTGAAAATACAACAATAAAAAATAGCTTGTGCTTTTTTATTGAAATAGGGTCCGGTTTGCATTATATGCTGGGAAGCACTTTACGATGCGATCTGCATTAAAGGAGATGTCGTTATGGGTATCATCAGCAATTTGTTCAGCCGTTCACCTTTTTCCCCGTTGCAGGCACACATGGAAAGGGTGGCGTCCTGCGTGAAAAAAATCGAAGAACTCTTCAACGCTTATGTTCTCAAAGACTACGATCTGATGGCCCGCTTGGCCGAGGAAATCTCGAATCTGGAACAGGAAGCGGACCTGACCAAAAACGATATCCGGAACAGTGTCCCCAAGGGGATTTTTTTAGCCATCAACCGGTCTGATTTATTGGAAATTCTCTCCCTGCAGGATACCATCGCGGATAAAGCGGAAGATATCGGTATTTTAATGACGTTAAAAAAACTGGAACCCCTGAAAGATCTGCAGGAAGATATTAAAATATTTTTAGCCAAGAATCTTGAAGCCGTATATCATGTTCATGGAATCATCCGGGAAATGGATGAACTCCTGGAAACCTCATTCGGCGGCAAGGAAGCGAAAAAAGTCATGCGCATGGTGGAGAAGGTGGCTTTTCTGGAACACGAAGCAGATGTCATCCAGCATGAATTGATGAAAAAATTATATAATGCCGATGATGTCCTGTCCTACAGAAGTTTTATCTTATGGATGAATATCCTGCAGACCATTGCATCCCTGTCCAACACGTCAGAGAAACTGGCCAATCGCGTGCGCATGCTTCTGGAAATCAAGTAACGCCGATACGCGGGGCTGATACAAGGCGGGTGGTTCCATGCAGACAGAGACGAGACCAAGGATTTAAATGGAAATACAAAGTTTACTTTTGCTGCTGGGGATAGGTTTTGGATTTTATATGGCATGGAGCATCGGCGCCAATGATGTTGCCAATGCCATGGGCACCTCGGTAGGGTCCCGCGCGTTAACCATTAAACAGGCCGTTATGATTGCGGCTGTGCTGGAATTTTTAGGCGCCTTTTTAGTGGGCACCCACGTTTCGGAAACCATCCGCAGCGGCATTATCAGCCCGACAATATTTCATAACCATGAATTTGACCTGGTCTATGGCATGCTGGGGTCCTTGCTGGCCGCCGGGATCTGGCTGCAGTTTGCATCCTATTTTGGCTGGCCGGTGTCCACCACCCATTCCATTGTCGGCGCTGTGTTGGGTTTCGGGGTGCTCTATGGCGGGTTTGATGCGGCCGACTGGCGCCAGGTCGGCTCCATCGTGGCCAGCTGGGTGATATCGCCTTTAATGAGCGGCACCATTTCCTACCTGCTTTTCAGCACACTGCGCCGCATGGTCTATGACAGTGACGAACCCATCCTGGCAGCCAAAAAGATCACCCCTTATCTGGTTTTCTTCGTTTTTTTCGTCCTCACGCTCACCATGGTTTTCAAGGGATTAAAAAATCTGAGTCTGGACTTAAGTTTCGGCCAGGCGCTCATTATCGCCCTGATCGCGGGCGCTGTCGCCTCGCTGGTCAGCCGGGTTCTGGTCAACCGCATCGAACCGGTCAGATCCCCGGACCGGAAACTCATTAGACAACCCGCGCCCGTGGGCAAGGCGATCGCCAGGGCCCTGAATCATCTGGCCAAGGCCATCACGGATTCAAGGGACCCGGTCACGACCCGCCTTATGAAAATCAAAGGTGATTTGGAAACCTCGGCAAGAGACGTAGAGAGAGGAAGCGAAGTTGAACGAAGTCAGCCGGAATACAGGACCGTGCAGCGCATCTTTGTCTATCTTCAAATCCTGAGCGCATCCTTTGTCGCCTTTGCCCATGGCGCCAATGACGTGGCCAACGCCATCGGCCCGCTGGCAGCGGTGATCAGCATTCTTGATACCGGGCAGATAGCCATGAAAGCCCCCGTGCCCCTGTGGGTTTTGGGCCTGGGAGGCATCGGCATTGTAGTGGGTCTTTCCACCTGGGGCTGGCGGGTGATGATGACCATCGGAGAAAAAATCACCGAATTAACACCGACGCGGGGATTCTCGGCGGAATTCGCCACGGCCGTAACCATTGTCCTGGCCACCAAACTGGGGCTTCCCATCAGCACCACCCACACCCTGGTGGGAGGCGTCCTGGGTGTGGGCCTGGCCCGGGGGATCGGCGCTTTGAATTTGAGGGTGGTCACAAATATCGTGATTTCCTGGATCATCACCATCCCCGTGGGTGCCGGGGGAGCGATTCTATTTTATGCGATCCTGAAGGGAATTTTCGGCTAATCAGAAAAATATTCGGCCTGATACACCTTGACGATAAGATCCCCGTGCTGCCAGCATTTCCCGTCCATCCCCGCCTTCCGGCAGAGGTTTTCCAGGAACCCTTCTTTTTCCGGCAGCTGCTCCCAGACCTGGGGTAAAAACGTGGCGCTGTGCCGGCCCTTGGATAGGATCACGCCATGAACTCCCGGCTTCAGTTTTTTCTTTAAATCTTCCCCATCCACATGCTCGAGGATCTCAGGCCGGGTGAGGACGCTGATCTCAATGTTGACCTTGCCCAGTTCCGCTTTGCCCAGCGGTGAAAACCGGGGGTCTTTAAATGCGGCATTCAGGGCATTTTCCTCAACGCCGGTCACCAGGGGCGCGACAGCCTCGATGGTCCCGATACAGCCCCGTAAATCGTTATGCTTATGGAGGCTGACGAAACAGCCGCGCTTTTCATGCAGGGCGGATGTGACGTCCCGGGGCCTTTCAATGACCGCGCCCGGGATCAGCCGCGCCCGGATGGCGGTTCGGGCAAGCCTTAACAGGGCCGCCTTGTCCTGGTCCGTCAACGCCGGCACTTTCCTGACTGCCTCCTTTTGCGATAGAACTGCCAAGTGTCCATCCACGGCTTGCACGGCTACACAAGCTACTTAGTGCCCATCCATAAATGAGATAGTTTTTGCAAGATCAAGGCGGGCGAGAATTTCAACCGGAGGAATACATTGAGTATTTGGAGGATTGAAATTCGGAGCCCAACGCAGATATTGCGGAAAATAGCCATTTATGGATGGGCACTACTTATAAGCGTCTTCAATGACAATATCGCTTCTAAGCTTGACCTGATTCAACCACCTGCTGAATATCGTCGCTTTTTTCTGCTCGAGCAGACGCTGTTTGATTTCCTTTTTTTCGGCCTCAAATTCGCCGGGCTCCGGTGCTTTTCTATCCCGGAACCGGATCACATAATAGCCCGCATTGCCTTTGACGGGCGCTTCGGGCAATTGCTTTTTATTGGAAAGCTTAAAAGCGACCGCTGCGATTTCCCCCTCATATCCGATGTTGGGGATGGAACCTCCCCGCTTGAAAAACCCGGTGGTTTTGGGCGACATCCCCTGCTGTTGGGCCGCCGCAGACAGGGCCTCGCCTTTTTGCAAAGCCGCGAGAAATGCCTGGGCGTCCTTGCGGGCGCTTTCATCCTGTTTTTCCTGGATCCATTCGGTCCGGATCTTTTTTTCAACATCTTTCATTTCCGGTATGCTGGCCGGTATCTTTTCGATGACTTGAAGGATACTGTAGGCACCGCCGCCCAAATCCAGAACCTGGCTGATATCGCCGGCGGCCAGGTTGAGGGCCGCGGCGGCGAATTTTGCCTGGTTTTTGATATTGTCCGGCCCTTTCCTCGTAAAATAATCTGTGGATAACAGGCTCAATTTTAACGACTGGGCGGTTTTCGACAGGTCATTGCCTTGAAAGGAGGCATCATAGGCATCTTCCGCAGCGTCGCGCGCGAGGTCTTGCGTTCTCTGGCCGGTCAGTGTCTGGCGTATTTTTTCGGTCGCTTCTTCCAGCGAAAGGTTTATCTCCGCATTGACCTTTTCGACTTTGATGATGTGCCACCCGAACTGGGTCTTGACGGGCTCGCTGATTTCGCCGGCCTTCATTGAAAAAGCCTGGTCGGAAAACGGTGCAACCATCTGGTCTTTTTCAAATGCACCAAGATTCCCGCCGTTATCCTTGGAGGGGTCTTCGGAATATTTCTTTGCCAGGGTTGCAAAATCCTGCCCCGCCCTTGCCATTTTGAGAATCTCCAGAATCCTGGACTTTGTCTGTTCCACCTTCTCGGGGGAATCCCCGGGCCCGGTTTTCAACAAAATGTGACTTGCTTGAACGGTTTTGGGCGTCTGAAACTCTTTCCGGTTGGTTTCATAATATGTTTTAATCTCCTGCGGGGTCAGCTGGATCTGATTTCGATAACTGTCCGATTCAAATAACAGATACTTTGCCTTGACCTTCGGCTCTGTTTTATAGGATTCCTTATGGGCATCAAAATAGGCTTTGAGTTCTTCCGGGGTCGGGTTCAGGTCCTTGTATTTACCCGGCTCGAAAACCACATATTCGATATCCACCTGAGCATTCATCCAGTTGAACCATTCCCCGGCTTCCTGATCCGACACTTTGGCGTTTTCGGTTATGAAATATTTCACCTTTTCGATGAGCATCGCATCTCTTTGAATGACCTCAAAGGTCTCCGGGGTGAGCCGGGCCCTTTCCAGCACATATGTATACAGGCGGCGATCAAACCGGCCGTCCGTCTGAAACGCCCTGATATTCTGGATTGCCTGGACAAGCTCGGTGTCCGTGAGGCGAAAATTAAGTTTTTCAGCCTCCTGCAATAACAGTTTCTGGTCGATCAATCGATCCATGGTCTGTTTTTCGACATTCAGCATTTTAAGCGTATCGCTGTCCAGGTTTTTCCCGAAGCTTTCCCGCAAGCTTTCAATGAGGTTATTGTAGGACATTTTGTATTCCGGCACCGTTATGATCGCTCCATTGACCAGCGCCACCCGGGTCAGGCTTTTTTCTCGAAAACTCCCTACACCCCAAAAAACAAATACCAGCACGATAGCGCCCAGTAATAGTTTGATGATCCAGGAACCGGCTTTTTTCCGCATGATGCTCAGCATATATTTTCCTTTGACTCCAATTATCTTTACAGGTGATCCAAAACGTATCGCGCCCTGTCTTTACAGAAAACGCTACCTATTTTTTAATACAAAAGAGTAACCGGCCTTTCATTTCGATCAATCTTTTCGCCCACAGATTCCGAACAAAATGCGCACAGATATTCATATTTGTCTCCTTCTGAAAGAACCAGAAGAAGCCGCTTTCTTAAAGGCACCGCCCGTTTGCACCGCGGGCAGTAAAGTTCGGTAGCATCAAATTCCTTGAACGAATCCTGAGGGGCCGAAGGTTTTCTACCCGCTTTGGGATAAGTTGTAACGTGCTTTAGATTCATTTTCAATACCCGGGTTCCGATAAAATCCACCCTTTTCGGCACGATTTTATTTATAATCTTTACTTTTGTCAACTCTATTCCCCGGGGCCGCCAAATACCTGTTGACACCCATGGCTGTTTTTGGTAGGAATAGCATTTACAAAGGGGGCTGTAGCTCAGCTGGGAGAGCGCATGACTGGCAGTCATGAGGTCAGGGGTTCGATCCCCCTCAGCTCCACCAATGATTACAAGGGGCTGGCTAATTTAGCCGCCCTTTTTTTTCGGGCGTCAGCATAAGGGCCAAAATCCTCCCCACAACGGAACAGAAGAAATGCCGGCGCAATTGATTCCTCATAACCACTTGAGGCGTTTGAAAAGCAAAACAAGCACCAGGGCGATTAACAGCATAAACAGGGCTACGCTGTAAAATGCCAGGTGATACTCTGCCCCGGGAATACCACCCACATTGATTCCAAGCAGACCTGAGATAAGTCCCAGCGGAAGAAAGATCGCCGCGACAATGGAAAGTAAATACATGGCCTTATTCATTTGCTCGGATAACCGGTTATTCAACTCTTCCTGGGTTATCGCGGCGCGGTCACGGGCAGAATCGATGTCTTCAACAAAGCGCGCGGTTCTTTCAGCAACTTCCCGAAGACGCAACTTGTCCTTATCGCTGATCCAGGCGATACGTTCACTCACCAAACGGGAAAGAACATCGCGCTGGGGCGCGATGTACCGGCGGAGGCTGATGCATCGTCGCCTCAAATCCGCCAACATGGGCCGGAGCGCATGGCTTTCAGCCGTAAGAACGGTATCTTCCAGTTCATCCATACGATCATCCGCTTGCGTAACAACATCCCCCATCCGATCGCCAATGCGTTCGTTGACTGTGGCCAGAAAATCGCTTGGACCACCCGGCCCGTTCCCGGATTCTATGGCCCTATGGATATCGTCAAGGGCCATCACGCGTCTTTGCCGCATGGTGATGATACGATTTTCATTAAAACACATGCGCAGCGCCACCATGTCTTCCGGGTCGGCGCCGGGGTTGCAGTTGACGACCCGCAGGATCAGAAAAAGGCCTTCTTTGGATGAGACAAATCGCGGCCGGGTATCCTTTTCCGTCAACAAATCACGGGATATCTCACTGAGGCTGCTTTCGGCCTCCAGCCACTGTTGCACTTCTTCGGCAGTATAATCCAGATGAACCCAAAGCGTCCCCTTTTCCGGCGTCCACGGCTTGACGCCGTCCCAGTCGACTTCCGTACCGCCGCCTTTACCGTCCAGCACATACCCGAATATCAACCCGTTTTTTTTATTCATTTTTCCCTATATCCCGATATTACTGCGTTTTCGCACCTTGCCATCCGGGCGCCTCAGCGCCTGAAATTGTGAATTAATTTTTGCGTGAACCCTAACAAGTACGAAAGCTTTTGTAAAGATTTTGCTGAATTGCTGTCAGCGGGTTTTTTGCCTGGGATTACGCTGCGGCGTACGACACGCAGACCCCACCGTAAACTCTTGTGCAGCCTTGCCCGACGCAAAAATTGCTTATTTATGCACCGGGCACTGAGTTGCCGGTCCCATGCCCCGTGCCCTGTAAGACAGGCTGAAGGGACAAAGTGTTTCGAGCGCCATCTTATCGCCCGGAATCCATATTGCAGGTATGTCTATTATTGTGGTAATCTCAATTTAATGGGTATTGCGACCATTCTTTTCCGGAATAAAGAATAATGCCACTAAAAAAATACAGCCACTTGCCAAGACGTCCCTGTAACCCAATATCATTACTTGAGTGGAGGTAAGCCTATGAGAGGGTATCGAGATCTGAGACATTTGTTACAAGTTTTGCGAGATCAAGGAGAACTGCACGAGATTAATGTTGGGGTAGATCATGAGTGGGAGGTGGGAGCGATTTGCCGGGAAAATGATGACCGATTTGGGCCGGCGTTGATGTTTAATAAGATCAGCACGTTTACAACCCCATTGGTCGCAGGGATTTTTGCCACCCTGCGTCGCTATGGAATTGCCCTTGGGCTGCCCGATCTTGACGGGAAAGAGAAGTTTGATGCTGCGGCAAGCCTTTGGAACGAAGCTTATTTGAATCCGGTGGCGCCCAGGCAAGTTTCCGAAGCACCTTGCAAAGAGGTATTTATCGGTGAAGATAAGGTTAATCTGTGGTCCGACCCTTTCCCGGTTCCCCGCTGGCATCCGTTGGACGGCGGGTACATGCTGGGAACCCTGCATGCCGTGATTACCAAAGATCCGGACACCGGGTGGCACAACTGCGGAACTTATCGGAATCAAATTTTGAATGAAAAGCGTCTCTGGCAATCCACCCAGAAAGGCCGTCATAACTGGATTCACTTTGAGAAATATAGAGCGCTGGGCAAACCGATGCCCGTGGCTATTGCCCTTGGTTTGGACCCTGCATTGGCGGTGACTTGCGTCACCCCCGTGCCTCGGGATGTTGACGAATATTCGGTCGCCGGCGGCCTTCGCGGCGAACCGCTGGAGTTGATCAGAGCGGAGACCTCTGATTTGCTTGTCCCGGCACGGGCTGAAATTATCATTGAAGGGGAAATTCCAACCAACGAGGAAGATCGCATTCCGGGCGAAGGGCCGTTCGGAGAATTTGCCGGGTATCAAGGCTTTACCAAGGGGCCCAGGGAATACATAAACATAAAAGCCATAACCCATCGGAGGGACCCGATTTTTCAGGGGACTTTGGAAGGCCGGCCGCCGAACGAAAGCACGGTGATGCGGGGAATCGGAAGATCCATGGCGCTCAAAGAACATCTCAGACGTGTGGGAGTCCTGGGGATCATCGATGTTTGTGTGACCATGGGGGGGGCAAGTCAGTTTCACGCGGTCGTGGCGATTCACAAGAGTTATCCAGGGCATGTTCGAGAGGTTATGGCAAATGTATGGGGGCATCCGAATATGGCGGTGAAGCATGTGGTGGTGGTTGATGAGGATATTGACCCGTGGAATTCGCAGAAAGTTGAATGGGCCATTGCCACGCGGGTCCAGGCCGGTCGGGATGTGGAGATTGTAAAAGATGGAAGGACGGTCATTCTGGATCCTTCTCAGCCGATCTCCAAACGCGTGTGGTCGGATTTAATGGGAATCGATGCGACGCGGCCCGAAAGGGAATATGAGGCCGAGGGTGAAACGTTCCCCCCTCTTGCCGATCCCACGCCGGAACAGCTTAAAAAGGTTCAAAACCGCTGGAAACAGTACGGGTTCTGACCTGAAATTTCCATGAATCACCTCAAAAATGAAGCCAAACATTACCCCTGACAAACGGTCGGGCCGACAATAAACATATTCATTGAAAATATTCTTATTGAAGGACCCGGTAAAGCATTATAAAATGAATGTATTAAAATTATAATTTGGAATATTGTAGGCCCCCCGGGAAATCACGCGGGAAACACAGATAGGAAAAATCAACCTGAGGAATCGGGAGGAACCCGATATCCCACATTTACCCAAGGAGGATCAGCACATGATTAAATCAGGTGATAAATATTCCATCGTAATAATTCTGGCGATTTCTGTCGCCGCTACCTTACTGGGTTACGTAAAAGCCGATGCTCAATGGGAGGCCGAGTGGCAGAAGACGCTGGAAGCCGGGAAAAAAGAAGCCAAGGTTTCGGTGTATGTCGCTACCATGGCGCCCGGGGTGAAAAGACACGCACCTATTTTCAAAAAGCAGTTCGGCATAGATATCGATGTAACGGCCGGCCCGGGCCCCACTTTGTTAAAGAAACTTCGCACGGAAAAAGCGGCCGGAGTGCATATTGTCGATGTTTTAATTGTAGGAGGCGAGCCCGCGGTAAATTTCAAACATATGGGCGGGACAGAGCCCATGGACAACAAGCTGATACTGCCGGAAGTCACCAACCCGAAGCTCTGGTACACGCTGGATCGTCTTCCATGGTATGATGAAGCCAAACATTTATTCCATATTTTTGCCTATCCGAATCGCGATATAGCCATCAACACCGACCTGGTA
The DNA here is from genome assembly GCA_030688615.1 of Desulfobacterales bacterium. GTDB lineage: Bacteria > Desulfobacterota > Desulfobacteria > Desulfobacterales > JAUYIZ01 > JAUYIZ01. The sequence continues at coordinate 11,369 of JAUYIZ010000400.1, forward strand.
AAACCGGGGGAAATTCAATCGTGGCAGGACCTTCTGAAACCCCAATATAAAGGAAAGATCGTATGGAGCGACCCCAGTGTTGCCGGAAGCGGTTTCAGTGGATTTAGCACCAATATCATCAACAAGGTGACCGATGAGAATTTCTACCGCCAGCTGGTCGCAACCCAGGACATCGTATTATCCAGGAACCTGCGTCAAATGGCCGAGTGGCTTGCCAGGGGAAAATATGCCGTGGCGGTTTCGATACCGGGCGCTCCGATAGCCGACATGTTAAATGCCGGGGCGCATATTGATTATGTATCCGTGAAAGAAGGGGCCTACTTAAGTTATGCTGCCGGAGTCATCGGCATGTCGGCCCGGGCGCCGCATCCGAATGCTGCCAAAGTATTTGTCAACTGGCTGCTAAGTAAAGAAGGACAGGTTTTTGCCCAGAGGACAATGAAATATCATTCCGCCAGGAATGATATTCCCACGGAAGGAGATGTCCATCCAAAATCAATGCGGGTGCCCGGAGAAAAGTACTTTGTTGCCGCCAATACCATGGAGAAATGGGTTTTGGAGGATCAGAGAAAATATAATGCGCTGGCCAAGGACATCTTCGGTCCCCTGATCGGCAGATGAATGTGATCCTGTCGCCCGACAATACCTCCAAAGCCTTTCCATAGCTTCGAAGGGTTTTTCTTCCGCCAATATCACTTTTTTGGTCAGCTTCAGGCTTTCGGAAACCATTTCGGAAAAAAAGACCATTTCTTTCTCGGAAGCGGTCAGCGCCAGGGCCGGCGGAATTCGGATATCCGAATCCCGCCGGCGCAATCTGGGAACCTCCCGGGTTGAAGGTTGCGGGGTAATCAGCGTTACAAACCTGGCGAGCATCGGCAGAAAAGGTAAAAAAAGCATGCTATTGACCACATTGCCTAAAAAAATAAACCCCAGCGCCACCAAAAAATTGGAATTGTAATTTCAGACCCAAAACGCCATGGCAGAGCCATCTATCCCTGACCTGGCCCGGCAAAAATATGTCAAAACAGGGTTCTGATGTCAACGGGAAAAGTTGCCCGGCTGCGGGGCAAACGGCTGGAAGCCGCCGCCCGTTCGGTTTGGCTTCGACCGTGATCTTTTCTTGACTTTTCAGGGATATTGGCTTAATTAACAAAATCCTTTAAGGCCGATGGAAGATCCCCGCAGCAAGCTGCGGAGAATGCGCTCGCTGTTGCGGTTCAGGTAGTAAATTGCAGGGTAAACGGCATGAACAGAAAATATATCATCTTCATGGGGGGTTTGACATTATTGGCCGCAGGGGGCATCTTCACCGTGCTGCTTCTGCGCGATGGAAAAACAATCCGGTCATCCCCGGCCGACCTGAAGGCCGCTGTGAAACCGGGCCCGCCTTTGATCATGTCAGAGGTGCACCTTTACTTTGCCGACAAGGAAAATGCATTTTTAAGCGCTGAAAAGAAAAGCCTCCTGCATTCAGAAGATCCGGCGGAATTCGGCAGCCGTATTATCAATGCACTGATTTCAGGGCCCCGGGGCGACCTGATGCCCACCATCCCGGACGGTGCCGCACTCTCGGCCCTTTATGTCACCCCGGAGGGCACGGCCTACGTTGATATTACCGAAGCCATGCGAGACGATCACCCGGGAGGCGCCAAAACAGAGCTCATGACCCTGTATTCCATCGTCAATTCGTTGATACTCAATATCCCTCAGATCCGGTTTGTCAAAATATTAACCGGGGGGCGTGAATCTTCAACCCTGGCGGGTCATATTGATTTGCAGTTCCCCTATAAAGCGGATATGCTTTTGGTCAGATGAAACAGTCAGATCCCATAAATAATATTCGGAATATCGGCATAATCGCCCATATCGACGCCGGCAAGACAACGGTGACCGAGCGGGTGCTGTTCTATACGGGCCGGTCTCACAAAATCGGCGAGGTCCATGACGGCGCGGCCGTGATGGACTGGATGGTTGATGAACAGGAAAGGGGGATCACCATCACCTCGGCCGTAACGACATGCCATTGGAAGCAGGGTGAGATTCAGATCATCGACACGCCCGGGCATGTGGACTTTACCATCGAAGTGGAACGGTCCCTGCGGGTGCTGGACGGCGCCATCGGCGTTTTTTGCGCCGTCGGCGGCGTGGAACCCCAATCGGAAACCGTATGGCGCCAGGCCGACAAGTACCGGGTTCCAAAAATGGCTTTCATCAACAAACTGGACCGGATCGGCGCCGATTTTTTCGGCACCGTCGAAATGATGAAAGAGCGGTTGCATGCCAATCCCCTCATTTTACAGCTTCCTGTGGGCATTGAAGAAGGTTTCTGCGGCATCATCGATTTGATCCACATGAAGCAGATTGTCTGGGACAACGACACGCTGGGGGCGACCTATTCCGAGGAAGACATCCCCGATGAACTTCTTGAATCCGCCCGGATCCACCGTGAAAAACTTTTGGAGACGGTCGCTGAAGTTGATGATGGCATCATGGAGGCCTACTTGTCTGAAAACTTCATTGATATCGATCGCATTCTGACGGCCATCCGCAGCGCCACCATCCAGCTTAAGCTCGTCCCGGTCTTTTGCGGTTCAGCCTTGAAAAACAAGGGGATTCAACCGCTGCTGGACGGCATTGTCCGCTTTTTGCCCAGCCCCATGGACGTTCCGCCCATCAAGGGGATTCACCCGGACACGGCCGAGGCCGTCTTATGCAAGCCCAGCGATAAAGCGCCTCTTGCCGCCCTCATTTTCAAAGTGTCCATGATGGAAGGAAGAAAACTGGCCTTTATCCGGATCTACAGCGGAAAGATAACCGCCGGCGACGAGGTCTATAATCCTTCACGCAAAACCAAGGAAAAGCTGTCGCGAATTTTAAGGATGCACGCCAACAAAAGAGAGCGCATCGATGCGGCCGGCACCGGAAGCATCGTGGGAATCGTCGGTTTGAAAGACTCTTCCACCGGGGATACATTATGTTCCAGGAATCACCCGGTGCTGTTGGAAAAGATCGAATTTTACGAACCGGTCATTTCCGTGGCCGTGGAACCGAAAACCCATGCGGACCAGGAAAAAATAGAGCAGGTGCTGGAAAAGTTTTTGGCCGAAGACCCCACCCTGAGGATTCAGAAAGATGAAGATACCGGCCAGACCATTTTATCCGGTATGGGAGAACTTCATCTTGAAATCATTATCAGCCGGATGCTGCGCGAGTTCAACACCAGAGTCAACGTGGGAAAACCCCAGGTGGTTTACCGGGAAACCATTAAAAATGAAACAGAGGCCGCTGCTGTTTTTGACAGAGAGATTGCCGGACAGCACCACTATGGAGACGTAAGGCTCAAGTTGATTCCATTGCCCCGGGGCAGCGGGAACCGGTTCAAGGCAGAAATAAAGCCGGGCATCATATCGGATAATTTTATCGGGCCCATTCAAACGGGAATCACCGAGTCATTGTCCAGCGGTCCCTTAATGGGTTATCCGGTGGTGGACGTGGAAGCAGTTTTGATTGGCGGCGGATTCAAGGAATCTCTGGGTTCGGAACTGGCATATAAAGTCAGCGCATCCATGGCCTGTAAGGATGCCCTGGCAAAGGGCGAGCCTTTCCTCCTGGATCCCATTATGAGGGTGGAAGTGTATGTCCCTGAATCTTTTGTGGGGGACGTTATCGGGGACCTGCACACCCGCAAGGCAAAAATCGAGTCGATCACAGCCGGCAAGGGCATACAGATTATTCATACGACGGTTCCCCTGGCCCACATGTTCGGTTATTCAACTTCGTTACGGTCCGCCACCCAGGGCCGGGGAACATTCACCATGCAGTTTTCCCGTTTTGATCGATGCTAAACTTAAGGACCTTTTGACAAGATTAACCGGATTGGCAAGATATTAAAAAAACCCCACAAATCCTGTTGATCCTGTCTAACTATTAAGGGTTTTATTCCTAAATGAAGAAAAAAGTTCCTTTATCCGGCAAGCAATGGCAGGCAAACATCACTGAGGCGACCGCTGTCCTTGAAAAGGGACGCCACTTTTTTTTGGCGGCCAATTTGGATGCCGACGCCATCGGTTCCATGCTCGCTCTGGCTGTTTACTTAACGCGGCAGGATAAAAAGGCCCACATGGTGCTTGCCGAAACCCTGGGGGACAACCTGGATTTTCTGTCGGAGATCATCGCTTTTTACGAAATCGGCCTGATCGTCAAAGACGACGATATTTTATCCCTTGCGGATGTGATTGATACCATTGTTTTTTGTGACACCGCAAATACCAAGCTGATGCCCCTGTACTCCGCCGTTAAGACGCATCTTCTCAGCAAAAGGCTGCCGGTGATTGAAATCGACCATCATTTCGGCGCCGACAGTGAGCCCATGACGGCCCATGGCATCCGACTTTTTCGCCATGCCAACGCCAATACGGAAATCATTGCCGAATTGTTGTCTCATTTTCACCGGGTCAATCCCCACCTGCCCGATCCTTTTGATGATAAAAGCATTATATTCTCATTGGTTACCGGTTTGTTCGGAGATACCCTCGGCGGGAAAATCGTCACATTCAAGAAAGATTATGAATACTGGATCAACCTATTGGGGTCCGCCCTGGGAAAAGCGATGGACGGACGGATGCCGGACGGCCGCCGGACGGGTCGGGACCCCGGCCGGCACTTTGCAAGCATAGACGATTTGCTGGATCATCTAAACCGCCTGATCCCGAAAAAACAGCACTGTCTGGATGCCGTTACCGAACGGATTGTCACGGACCGGAAAATCGCCGTTTTAAATCTTCTCCCGGCCGCCTATCCAGGTCTGGAAAACGTCTGCCGGCCTTTTGATTCGGAATGGTTTGGTGAGATTCTGGAACATCTGTACAATGTGGTCCCGGAAAAATCCGGCAAGGTCGGCATCGTTTATTTTGAAGGAAAAAATATGGCCGGCATCGACTGTATCTTTATCAAATTGAGACGGGCGGCAGGTTATGATGGTTTTGACCTGCGAAAAGTCGAAAGTGCCATCAGCAAAGCCTTCCCCTGCGGCAGATATCTGGGCGGCGGCGGGCACCCCGGCGCCGTTTCCTTCCGGGTGCAATCCATGCCGCACCATGAGTTCCAGCCTAAAATAACCCAGATACTAAACACCCTTCAAAAGAACCTGTAGCCGGGTGGACCTTCCACTCTGGGCTCGGTATCCATATCTTTGAGCATCCGATCAATTTTTTGCTGCTGCTCCGGATCGGTTGTTTTTTCCCGTGCTCTTTTTAATTGGAACCGGGCTTTCGGATAATCTCCTCTCTGCCTGTAATACAGCCCCAGATAATAATAAGCCTGGCCTAATTTTCCCTGCCTGCCGTAGGCCTCGCTGAGAAAATAGACGGCCTGCGGGTAATCGGGATTCTTATTGACAAGACCTTCAAGCGTGCGGACCGCAGCCGGAAGATCGGCAAGTTCCATTTGCGTTCGACCCAGGAAAAAAAGCCCGTCCGAATTGTCAGGATCCTGGCCCAGGGCGCCTTCCAGGAGATTTAAGGCCTCCGCATACCTGCCGTCCAGGAAATAAACTGCGCCGAGATCCTGCAGCAAAAGGGGATCAAACGCTTTTTTGGCCAATGCCGTTTGAAAATGTTTTATCGCATCCTTCCGGTTGCCCGTCCTTGCCAGTATCAAGCCATACCCGTAATTGGCCTCCAGATCTTCCGGCCTGTCCGCAACCGCTGCCTTCAGTTTCTCGAGCGCCAAATTTTCATCCCCGTATAAGGCCAGGGTCCGGTTGACCGTTCGCCGGAAGCTCTCCACGACGGCTTCAGGCCTGCTTGCTCCGGGCGCGCCCTGGCCTTCGAGCCGGGTGCCCACGTAGACGATCCGCTCTTCAAGCGCCGGATGGGTGCTCAAGTAGCCGGGGACCTGTTGAGAATCAAACCATTGTTTGCTCCGGATCTTTTTTAAAATCATAAGCGCCCCGGCGCCTGAGAATCCGGCTTTGATCAGGTAATCCATGCCAACCTGGTCCGCCTGAATCTCATCTTCCCTACTAAAGGCCAGGGCCACCGACTGCCCGGCCGCCATGGAGCCCAGAGTCACGGCGTTGCCTGTCACGGCCGCCCCCCCTCCGACGCCGAGCATTATCCCGGCCAGCATGCCGGCCAGGGTGGCCATGCCGATTTTTTTGGACCGATCGATCCCCTTGGAAACGTGCCGCATATAAACATGAGCGATTTCATGGGAAAGAATCCCGGCCAGCTCGTCCATACTTTCCATGGTTTCCAGCAGGCCGCTGTTGATAAAAATCTGGCCTCCAGGACCGGCAAATGCATTATAAACCGTTTCTTTAATTACATAAAACCGATAATCAAATGGCTGGGGGGGCATCACGGAAACAATTTTCCGTCCGATTTTTCTCACCGTAGCGAGAATCAGCGGGTCCTGGATCAACTGGTGGCGCTGGGATACGATTTTAAAAAATTCTTTGCCCAGTTCCTCTTCCTGGGTTATGGTAATTCCGGCCGCCCGGCCGGGAAATGCGGCACTCAACAGGGCCAGAAAGATCATGCACCATCCGAAAAATATTTTATTGGAAATCATCCGCACAGATCCTCCTCACAAAACCAGATGGGAAAAATTTTGTCCACCCGAATGGTCTTTTCAATCCTACCATTTTGTGTTAAGGATGTAAACCATGGCAAAAATTCTATGTATTACCAATCAAAAAGGCGGCGTCGGTAAAACCACCACCGCCATCAATTTATCTGCGGCCCTGGCGGTTTCAGAAAAAAAGACCCTTCTGGTGGATTGCGACCCCCAGGCAAATGCCACGACCGGGCTGGGCCTGGACAAATCAAGGATTGATAAAACACTCTACCACGGCCTGATCGGCGAGATCAGCGCAGAACGCTTACTGATGGACACCGAAATCGAAAGCCTGAAAATCATTCCATCCCGCATGGAACTTATCGGTTTCGATGTGGAAATGATGTCCAACCCCCATCGGGAAACCGCCCTGAAAACCCTCTTGAGCGGAGTTGCCAATGCATTTGACTACATCATCATCGATTGCCCGCCTTCCTTGAGCCTTTTAACGGTCAACGCCATAACGGCTGCCGACTTTTTAATTATTCCCCTCCAGTGTGAATTTTACGCCATGGAAGGCCTCGGGCAGCTTCTGCAAACGATCAAACGCATCAAGCGGAGTTTAAATCCGGACCTCAAAATCGCCGGGATACTTCTGACCATGTTCGACACCCGGACCAACCTGTCCCATCAGGTGGCCGAAGATGCGACAAAGTATTTCAAAGAACTGGTATTTAAAACAACGGTGCCGCGAAACGTGCGCTTGAGCGAAGCGCCCAGCTTTGGCAAACCCATCTTGCTCTATGATGTTACCTCCACAGGTTCCATCAGCTATTTTAATCTGGCAAAAGAAATACTCGGAAATCAGCCCGGCCCGTAATCATTCAACCTTTCATTCATGGTGAACCATGCAAAACAAAGATAGCCTCAACCCATCGGAAGCCCAACCGAACAAGCGGAAAAAAATGGCTCTGGGCAGAGGTCTTGAAGCCCTGATACCCGATTATGGGCTGGCCGAAGCCCCGTCCGGCGAATATGTTCAGTGCGATATTGATTTAATACGCCCGAACCGCTTTCAGGCCCGGCTCCGGTTCCCCCAAGCCGAACTGGAACAGCTGAGTCAATCCATCAAAGAACAGGGAATCATTCAACCGCTTTTACTCCGAAAAGACAATCAAGGCTATGAGTTGATTGCCGGGGAACGGCGGTGGCGGGCTGCGAAAATGGCCGGGTTAACGCAGGTTCCCGCCGTCATCAAGCCGGCCACCGATGCCGAGATGCTCGAGATATCCATTGTGGAAAATATTCAGCGGGAAAATTTAAACCCCATGGAAGAGGCCGATGCCTACCACCGCATGATAACCGAGTTGAACCTGACCCAGGATCAAGCGGCCTTGCGTGTGGGGAAAAGCAGATCGGCGGTGACAAATTTTTTAAGGCTCAGGCAACTGCCCCCACCCATCAAAGCCAGTATCATCGATGGCGCACTAAGCATGGGACATGCCCGTGCCCTGCTGTCCGCCGAGACATCCGCCCAGCAAAATGCAGCCTGGCAGGCGGTGATCGCCAAAGGATTGTCCGTCAGGGAAACCGAAGTCCTGATAAAACGATTAAAATCGTTCATGAAAAAGCCTCCCGCCGGACCGGCGACCTCGGAGGCAAGACATCTAAAGGATCTTGCCGAGAATCTGTCGCGGCATTTCGGCACCAAGATACAGATCAAGAAAACCGCTAACCGGGGAAGGGTCGAAATCGAATTTTACAGTAACGCGGACCTTGACCGCCTCATTGGACTTCTTCAACAGGTCGGGTAACTTACCAGGGGGCAGGTTTCAGGGGTCAGCAACGGGTCTTTGTCTCTCGCGCAGAGGGCGCAAAGCCAAAAGGAAAATTATCATGTGCGAACTGAATGCGTACTTACTGGACCGGGATGAAAACCGCCTGGTCATGAAAGGCGTCGACACCGTGGAGCCGCTGGCGGACGGAATTTGTTTGACCAGCATACTGGGAGACCAAAAAGTGATCCAGGCCTTTATTCATTCAATTTCGACAGGCACCAGCAGTATTTTTCTTAAAGAATTGTAAGATGAAAATAGTTATCGCCAGGGCTGCCGGGTTCTGTATGGGGGTTCGCCGGGCTATTGAAGCGGTGCTGGATGCCTCCGGCAGAGAGGAAAAACCCATCTATACCTACGGACCGCTCATACACAACCCCCAGGTGCTCGATCTGTTAAAAAAAAAGAAGATATCCGTCCTGGAAAATATTCCGGCCCGGGCCCGGGGAACGCTTTTAATCCGCGCCCACGGCATTGCCCCGGCGGTTAAAAAAAAACTCCAGCAAACCGGTTTTAAACTGATTGACGCCACATGTCCCCGGGTCATCAACGTTCAGAACATTATCCGTAAATACAGCGCCCAAGGCTACGCAACCATCATTGTCGGCGATAAAAACCACCCGGAGGTCGTCGGCCTGATGGGGTTTGCCGCTGACCGGGTGTTTGTGGTCGACAGCATACCGCAGCTTGATGCGCTGCCGGCCTTCCCCCATGCCCTGATCGTTGCGCAGACCACCGCCAACACGCTTTTTTTTGAAGAAGTCACCCGCTGGGCCGACACCCGGTTTCCCCATTACCAGGTGATAAACACCATTTGTGATTCAACGGAAAGACGGCAGGCCGATGCCCGGCGGCTTGCGCAGACGGTCGATGCCGTCATCGTGGTGGGCGGCCGTTTCAGCGGCAACACCAAGCGGTTGGCCGAAATCGTCCGCTCCGCGGGAACACCGGTTTACCTTATCGAAACCGAAGCGGAGCTGGACATGGCGGCGCTGGCCTCTGCCAAAAGCATTGGAATTACCGCCGGCGCCTCCACGCCGAACTGGATTATCCGTGGCGTCTGCCAGCGCCTTGAGACCCTGTCGCTGAAACATCAACGCCCCTGGCGCCGCTTGCTTCATAACATCCAGTACAGCTTTCTGTTGACCAACATTTATTTGTCCGCCGGCGCCGGGTGCCTGAGCTATGCCGCCGCGAAGCTTCTAAATTACCGCATCTCCTTTGCCCACCTGCTGATCGCCATGCTTTATGTCCAGTCGATGCACATGCTTAATAATCTTATCGGCATCAAGGCCAATTATTACAATGACCCCTCCAGGGCACTTTTCTACAAAAAACATCAGGTATTGCTGGGGCTGCTGGCCGTGATCTCCGGGGGTTCCGGCTTGATTACCGCCTTCCGGCTGGGGCAGGGTCCTTTTTGGGTTTTATTCGTCATGAGCGCATTAGGGCTGTTGTACAATGTTAAGTTTTTACCCGGAGGTCCGGACGTCGCAAAATACCGCGCCCTAAAGGACATCCCCGGCTCCAAAACGGTCCTCATTTCCCTGGCATGGGGCGTCGTTACGGTGATGTTCCCCTACATGGACGTCTTCGACGGAATCAGTCCGGCCGCGGCTCTGATATTTTTCTGGTCCACTGCCCTGGTATTTAGCCGGACCGCCTTTTTTGATATTCTTGACATGCAAGGGGATCGCATCGTCGGCAAAGAAACCCTGCCCATGCTTTTCGGTGAACGGCGGGCCATTTATATGATAAAACTTATCCTGGCCGGAAGTTTCTTCCTTTTACTCATTTCCGGAATCATTCAGTTTATTTCCCGGGCAGGGTTTTTTCTGACCCTGGTCCCGGCCTACCTTTTTATGCTTCTGACCGCCTATGAAAAAAGGCGGATACTGCCCGGTACCCGCCTGGAATTTTTGGTTGAAACGAACTTTTTATTGGCCGGCATCCTGGCCTTCTTGGGGTCCATGGTCATAAAACCTTAAAATTTCCTGATGGGAGATCAAATACCCGTGAAAAAAAAACGACTGTTAATTGTGGGCGGCGTCGCAGGGGGCGCCTCATGCGCTGCCAGGGCGCGAAGGCTGTCTGAATTTGATGAAATTATCATTTTTGAAAGGGGCCCCTACATCTCTTTTGCCAACTGTGGCCTGCCTTACTATGTGGGAAACGTTATTGCCAAAGAAGACGACCTGCTCGTTGCAACCCCCGAACTGTTTGACAGCTGGTTTAACATTGAGGTCCGGACGGGCAGTGACGTTATCGGGCTCAGCCCGCGCCAAAAAGAGATCGAAGTAAAAAATTTAAAGACCGGGGAAATCTACCGGGAAAAGTATGACGCGCTGGTCATTTCGCCCGGGGCCTCGCCCGTAATACCCGGGCTGGAAGGAATCAATCTGCCCGGCATTTTCACGTTGCGGACGATTCCGGACCTGCGTAACATTATTCAATGGATCCACGCCCGGGATGTCCGGCAGGCGGTTATCGTGGGAGGCGGATTTATCGGCCTGGAAATGGCGGAAAATCTACACCGCCGGGGCATCCACGTCACTATCGTGGAGATGCAGGCCCATGTCATGCCGGTCCTGGACCCTGAAATGGCCATGATGCTCCACGGGCCCTTGCGGTCCCAAGGCATTGCCCTTTGTCTGGGCAGTTCCGTGACCGGATTCAAATCAGGAGAGGACAATTCCATTGACGTGCATCTGGCTTCCGGCAAAACCGTTTCAGGACAACTTGTGCTGCTTGCCGTGGGCGTTCGGCCTGAAACCCGCCTCGCGGCGGCCGCAGGGATCGAAATCGGCCCTTCCGGAGGAATTGTCGTCAATGAACATATGCGCACCAGCGATGAAAATATCTGGGCGGTGGGAGATGCCGTCGAAGTTAAAAATTTTATTACCGGTTCGCCCGGTGTCGTCGCCCTTGCGGGACCGGCCAACCGTCAGGGGCGAACCGCCGCCGCCGGTGTGACCGGCAGCCTCCCGGGCAATCTGCGCTTCCGGGGGTCCCAGGCAACAGCCGTATGCGGAGTCCTGGGGATGACGATTGCCTCGACCGGCGTGACGGAAAAGATGTTATTGAATCACCACGGCAGGGGCGCGGATTTTGATTTTGAAAAGATATATCTTCACCCGGATCATCATGCTTCATACTATCCGGATGCCAAAAAGATGACCATCAAGCTTTTGTTTTCAAAACCGGCCGGCCGGCTCCTGGGTGCCCAGGCAGTGGGCCTGGCAGGGGTGGAACAACGGAGCGACGTGAGTTCCATGGCCATCGGGCTCAATGGAACGGTTTTTGACCTGGAGGAAGCCGAACTTTGCTACGCGCCCCAGTATGGGTCGGCCAAGGATCCGGTCAACATGGCCGGAATGATTGCAGCCAATGTTCTGCGGGGAATATCACGGGTTAGGCACTGGCACGACATTAACAAACCGGGATCGTTTATTCTCGATGTCCGGGAGCCCCATGAGTTTGCAAAAGGGCATGTAAAAGGGGCGATGAACATCCCCCTGGGCAAATTAAGGCAGCGCCTGCAGGAACTGCCCCGCCAGGAGGATATTTGTATTTACTGCCAGGTGGGCAAGCGGTCTTATAATGCCACCCGGATTCTCAGCCAGCACGGTTTCAAAGCCTATAACCTCTCCGGCGGCTTTTTAATGTATCAGGCCTTTTCCAGGACCGTTGCGTCCGGGGAGGATTTTCCGGCATGAAAGCGGTTGTGCTCCCCATTGAAGATGTCCTGGACCTGCACACTTTTTTACCCGATGAGGTCCCGGACCTGATCAACGACTACTTACTTGCCTGCAGGGATGAAGGCATCTTTTCCGTAAGAATCATCCATGGAAAAGGAAAAGGCATCCTGAAAAAAAGGGTCCGACAACTCCTGGCCCATAGCCCTCTGGTCCGATCCTATGCCAATGCGCCCCCGGATGCCGGCGGGTGGGGTGCGACGCTGGTGGGACTTTACCGTCCGGAGGGCAAATCCGGTCAGGCCGGAAGGCAGCGGACATAAATATCCTGCCCCAAAGGACCAGGCTTTGGTTATCCCCTGAGGGGATTTGCATTGTTGGAAGTTGATTGTATGATTGAAATTACAAACACCAAACAACTTCCAATCACCCAAATTCGAAAATCCAAACGATGTCTCGTCCTGGAAGACACGGGTCATTGAATAGCCGTATCGCTTTTCCCCTTGACATTCGATCATTTTATTGGCATATTTTTTCCCAGGGCAGCAGGACTTTTTCCCCTTGAACGGACGGAGAATTCCGGTGATGAGACTTTAATGTCCGGCAAATAAAAATAAAGCTGAAACTGTACCCTGAAGACGGCGCCATGAAACTGGCCGTATATTTCAAGCCCCTTTCCGAGCAATTGAACGAAAGCCAGGAGGAAGATCTGTATGACAAATCCTGGACGCTTTTTCCTGTAGATAAAAATGACAGGCCCCAAAGGCTGCCCAGCATCCCGCTGCTGATTTTTTAAAATGCCGGACATGCAACGAACCGTCGATTTTGCCTTGACATATGATTTAAATTTTGAAATAGTTTTTTCTGCAAAAAATTAGGCCTTTTTTTTGAGTCCTGAAGATAGCATCTAAATGAGTTTCCATCCAAACAGGGTGGAGTTTCTGATTGGCATTCCGGACGGGCCGGAATGTCTTTTACCAATTTTCACAATTAAGGAGGCAAACGATGAAGGCAAAAAAGATTTTTACTTTTTTTCTGGTGACCCTGTTTTTGATCGCTTCTGTTTCCACTGGCCTTGCCCAGGAGAAGAAAAAAAAGAAAAAAGGCGACGACGGGGCCACGGGGCAGCTGATCCTTCATGAGGACAAGGGGGACGTCAAGGTCCTGTTCGAAGACTGGAAGCACATGACCATTCCTTACGATGCGAACACCAAATTTATGGTTGGCGGCAAGGAAGGCAGCCCAAAGGATCTGGCCGCGCATGGAGAAAACTGGCCCAAGGGAAAGGTCAGCTATATCATGAAAGAGGGCAAACCGGTGGCCACGGAGATCAGTTTCTCGAAAGTAAAAAAGAAGAAAAAGAAATAGTAAGAATTCATATCTAAATCACTCCAACATTGCCTGAAAATTTTCCCTGCCCGGTCATAGAAGCAGGAAAAGGCCTGTATTGGCATGGGGGTGCCCGGACACCGGGGCCCGCATCTGTCTCTGTACGCCAAATACAGGCACGCGCTTTTTACTTTGTATTACAAGCCGGTATTTTTTTCAGGGCGTTGCTCAACACATCCGGTTACGAGGGTCATTTATGGCAGAAAATTCTCAACAGGGAGATATCCTGAAGGAAAAGATGGGGTATGTCCAATGGATGAAAAAAGAGGGGCTTCCGGTAATCGAAGGCCACGGCGTGGAAGATTTACGCAAGCTGGAACTGGCGCCCTGGCCCCGCATGGGCGGCAAGGGAATCTTTATCAATTTGTATGGTTTCGAAGGCGTCACCGGGATGTATGTGGCCGAAATCCCTCCCCGCGGAAGCCTGGAGCCGGAACGGCATCTTTATGAAGAGGTGATCTGTATTTTAGACGGCCACGGCGCCACTGAGGTCTGGCAGGAAGGCGGCCGCAAGCAGGTATTTGAATGGGGTCCCTACAGTCTTTTTTCACCGCCCGCCAACAGCTGGCACCGCTTGTACAACGGCGGGGAGTCGCCCGTGCGACTTATGGCGGTGACCACTGCGCCGCTGATCCTCGATATATTTCATAACCTGGATTTTGTTTTCAACTGCCCATATCAGTTTTTAGACCGCTATGCGGCGCAAGAGGGATTTTTCGGCGTAGGGACCAAGCGATACAGGCACGGGCTGCAAAATATATGGGAAAGCAACTTTATCCCCGACGTAGTGGAGATGGGCATCGAGGACCAGGAGCTGAAAGGGGCCGGGGTGAAGATCACCCAGTTTGAACTCACCGGCAATTCTCTGATCGGACATGTGTCTCAATGGCCGGTGGGCCGGTATCACAAGGCCCATTATCACGGCCCGGGAGCTGTTTTATTGGGGCTGCGGTCCGAAGGGTATGTTCTGCTCTGGTCCAAAGAACTCGGCACCCGGCCTTACGAGTCCGGTCACGGCGATGAAGTGGTGGAAGTAAAATGGAAAGAAG
>JAUYIZ010000402.1 GCA_030688615.1 Desulfobacterales bacterium
TCGCCCTGTTCATTGAAGAGACCATCAACGTTCTAAAACCTTACAAACGATATGAAACACCCAATTTCATTATCCTTTTAGACGAGGAGCAGGACGGGATCCTGGTGGATTATCTGATCGATGCGCTGGAAAAAACCCACCGGGTGACGGCCGGTCAATATGGCTTTACTCTTCGGGAAAAGGTCCGGGTTGAGCTTTTCCCGGACTCGGGGGCCTTCTACCGGGGCTCGGCTCTTTCCGTCAGGGACATTGAAGTGACGGGCGCCGTGGGCCTGGCCAAATTCAACAAGTTGCAGTTGCTGTCCCCCAAAGCGCTGATACACGGCTACCGGTGGCTGGACGCCATCAGTCATGAATACATGCACTATCTGATCATGAAACTGACATCCAACAAAGCGCCGATCTGGTTTCACGAGGGACTTGCCAAATATGAGGAAACCAAATGGCGCAACGGCCCCAGCTACCTTTCTCCCATCAATCGGACACTGTTAGCCCGGGCGCAGACGGACAACGATTTGATCGGTTTCGAAAAAATGGAGCCGTCCCTGATTTATCTGGAGACCCCTGAAGAGGTCCAGCTGGCTTATGCCCAGGCGGCCTCGGCCATCGAGTTTATCCTCCACAGCGCCGGCTACGGGGGCCTTAAAAAAGTGATGGCCCGGATGGCGCAAAGCCGGGCCCAGGGAGCCGGTGAATCCCTCAAGGAAGTGTTGGGGCTGGAATTTTCCGAATTTGAAGAAAAGTGGAAAGGATTTCTGGCCGCCAAATCACTGCAGCCCGTGGCCGGCGTAACCCTGCGCAGCTACCAGGTGAAAAAGGGACAGGCCGATGACGCCGGCATGAACCTTAAGGAGATAAAGTCCCTGGTGGCCCGAAACAGGGCCCATCTGGGCGACCGGCTCAAAGAGAGGGGCCGCACGCGCGCAGCCGTGCTTGAATATCATCGCGCCCTGACGGATACGAACGACTCGGTGCCCGTTATGAACCGGCTCTCTTCCGCGCTCCTTGAACTCGGCCGGGATCAGGAGGCCATGAAAGTGTTGCACCGGACCCTTGAGCTGGATCCCGATCACGCCACCCCTTATGCCCAGCTGGGACGGGTCTATCTGAAACTGAAAGATTACCATCAGGCCAGGAAGATATTGGAAGAGTCCATTCAGATCAACCCGTTCAATCCCGATGTCCATGCGGGCCTGGCCCATGCCTATGCCATGCTCGGGGATCCGGCCGGATCTGAGAAAGAGAAAAACATTGCCCTTAAGATAAGGAGATAAGGACCTCAATGGAAGCTGTCAAAGAAAATCAGCTGTCGGACGCGGATCTGGCCCAGGTGGAAGAAATGGGGCAAGTGAGGTCTGATATCATTTCCGAGATCAAGAAAATCATCGTGGGGCAGGATAGAGTGATTGAAGAGATCCTGATTGCGCTTTTCTGCCGGGGACACTGCCTGCTGGTGGGCGTTCCCGGCCTGGCCAAAACCCTGCTCATATCCACCCTAGCAGGTATCATGGATCTGAATTTCAACCGGATCCAGTTTACCCCGGACCTGATGCCTTCCGACATTACCGGCACCGATGTCCTCGAGGAGGAAGCGGGCAGCAAGCAACGCAAATTCCGTTTCATCAAGGGCCCTGTTTTTACAAATATCCTGCTGGCCGATGAGATTAACCGGACCCCCCCGAAAGCGCAGGCCGCATTGCTCCAGGCCATGCAGGAATACAAGGTGACGGCCGGAGGCGTCACGCACAAGCTCGACCTGCCTTTCTTTGTACTGGCCACCCAGAACCCCATTGAACAGGAAGGGACCTATCCTTTGCCCGAGGCCCAGCTGGACCGTTTTATGTTCAATATCGACATCAGCTACCCCACGGTGGATCAGGAGGTCGAGATGGTCGCCTCCACCACAAGCTCCCATCAGCCCGCAGTCGATAAGGTCATCTCCGCCGGCAAAATCCTGGAAATGCAGGACCTGGTAAGAAAGGTGCCCGTTTCCTCTCATGTGATCGGTTATGCGGTAAAACTGGTGCGCTCCTCACGCCCCGGAGAAGCCGAGGCCCTTTCCCTTGTCAAGGAATGGGTCGAGTGGGGGGCCGGCCCCCGGGCTTCGCAGTATCTCATTCTCGCAGCCAAGGCCAGAGCGGTGATGAGCGGGCGCTATGTCGCTTCCACCGAAGATGTGAAAGCCGTGCTGCCTTCCATCATGAAGCATCGCATCATCACCAATTTCAAAGCCCGGGCCGAAGGTATCAAATCACCGGATATCATCGACCGGCTCCTTGGCGAGGTAACCCCTTGAACTATTTCGACCCGAAAGTCCTGGCCGGTGTAAAAAATCTTTTCCTGCGGGCCAGGACCGTAGTGGACGGGGTGCTGGTGGGGATACATCCTTCCAGGGCCAAGGGAATCAGCGCCGAGTTTGAAGAGCACCGGGGTTATACCCACGGGGATGACCCCCGGCATATCGACTGGAAGGCTTATGCCAAGTTTGACCGCTATGTCATCAAGGAATATCGCAACACAACCAACCTGAAAGCCCATATCGTCATGGATGTCAGCGCCTCGATGAACTATTCTTCCAATGGTGTGAGCAAATTCGAGTATGCTTCCACGCTGGCGGCCTCCCTGGCGTATTTGATGCTCAAACAGCAGGATTCCGTGGGCCTGATCACTTATTCTGATAAAATTGAAACCATGATTCCGCCTAAATCTGCTCACGATCATCTGTTTGCCATTTTAAAGAGTCTGGAAGACACCGTGCCCCGGGGCGTCACTTCTGCCGCCTCGGTGCTCCAGGACCTTGCCGCCACTCTGAAAAAACGGGGGTTGATCATCCTGATTTCGGATCTTTTCGATCAACCTGAAACCGTGGCCAAAGGCCTCAAGCAACTTCGTTCCCGTGGCAGTGAGGTGATTGTCTTCCACCTGCTGGATCCGGCGGAATTGAATTTTTCCTTCCATGAGCCGGCCGTGTTTACGGATATGGAGGAGGATCTGACACTCCTGGCCGACCCCCGGGCCATTCGTTCGGCCTACCTGGAAACCCTCCAGGCGCTCATGGCCGAATATCGGCAGGTCTGTTTTTCGCATCACATCGATTATGTTTTGTTTGAAACCTCGGTGGGCCTGGACCGGGCTTTGACACGGTATCTCACCTGGCGTCAAACCTTCAGGACAGGGTGAAAAGATGGGATTCATTTTTTCAAATCCTTTGTTTCTCCTGGGGCTCTCGGCTGCCATCCTGCCGATCCTGATTCACCGGATTACGAAAAAAAAAGCCGTCGTCATAAATTTTTCAGCGGTGCGCCTGCTTCTCCAGTCTCAGCTGATCACGGCCCGGCCCCAGCGTTTAAAGCACCTTTTCCTCCTGGCACTTCGAATCCTTGCGGTGGCGGCGATTGTGCTGCTGATGGCAAGACCGGCTGTCATCCGTCCCGGATTTGCCGCGCTTGCCGGAAACGGCGCCAAGGTACTGATCCTGGACAACTCCGCGAGCATGGGTTTTCACGAAGACAGGGGGCAGCGCTTTGCGATCGCCAAAAGCGCCGCCAGGGAGCTCCTGGCAGGCTATGGGGGTCAGGTTTTCCTGATTCCGACGGTTCCCGGCATTCCGGGCCCGGCTGCCCGGTGGATGAGGACGGAAGAGGCGCTTGCCCAGCTTGACATGATTCCCCTTTCCTTTGGCCGAAGCGACATTTCAGGCGCATTCGGCCAAGGATATGCGCAGCTGCAAGGATTAAACGTGCCCCGGCAACTGGTGATCCTGAGCGATCTGGCGCGGGGCGACTGGGAAGGCATCGATCTGACTGGAACCGGCACGCTCACGGACGCGGAAATCATTTTTCTCAGGATCGGCGACCCCGTCCGGGATCCCAATCTGGCCGTCCATGATGTCCGTCTGGTGGAAGACGAGATCGTGGCCGGCATACCCTCCCGCCTGGAGGTTTCGGTGTCCAATTTTTCGGACATAGACCATTCCGTTCTGGTTCAAATCTTCATTTCCGGCCTTAAAGTCGATCAGAAATCCATTGAATTGGAAGCCGCCACAGCGGGCAGGGTTTTTTTTGATGTCCTGGTGGAGAACCCCGGCTGGGTCAATGGAGAGGTTAAATTGACCGCCGATCGCCTTGCGGCTGACGACACCTATTATTTCCCCTTGAAAGTCAGCGAAAAAGTCAAGGTCATGGTCGTCGATGGGACACCCACAACGTCCCTCAAGGACAGCGAAAGCTATTTTGTGGTCAGTGCCCTGCAGGCGGGCGGGTCGGAGGGGTCGCCTTTCCTGAGCAGCATCATCACCGAAAACGAGATGTTCCGAGTGGACCCGAAAAATACCGACGTCCTTTTTCTGCTCAACGTGGCCCGGCCGGATTTCTCCAGGGTTGCGTCTTTTCTGGAAGCGGGAAAGCCGGTCTTTCTCTTTCTCGGCGACCAGATTGTCCCTGCGGCCTATAACAAATTTTCCCTGGCGCCCTGGCAGATTCAGGAACGGGTCGACCTGAGGGACAGTGTTGAAAAATCGACCCGTATCGAATCGATTGACGCGGGTCTTAAATTTTTTGCGCCCCTGGAAAAAAGCATGAGAAAGGCCGCTGTTCAAACCTATTACAACATAGAGGGGAACGCGAAATATCTTCTCACCCTGAAAAGCAGGCACCCTTTACTGGTCACCGATGCCCGCGGCAAGTCCAAGTTTTTCATGTTTACCTCCAGCGCGGATCTCGACTGGAACGACTTTCCCTTGCATGCCTCCTATCTGCCGTTCATACAGGGACTGGTCAAACAGGCAGTGGGTTTGTCGGCCGCATCTCTGCCGGACCGCGTCCCGGTCGGAGAACCTTTTCCGGAGCAGGGCCGGCCGTTTCAACTGGCAGGACCCCGGGGAGGCCCCGGTATTTTTCAGTTTCCCCTTGCCATTGGCGAAATGCGGCGGGGGGTGAACGTTCCTTTCGAAGAGTCGAATCTGGTCAAACTGGGAGACCATGAACTGAAAAAAAAATTCGGCACCATGGCGGTTCAGGTAATTGAGTATCAGGAAAAAAAAATAAAAGACCATCAGGGGGGGCGCAAAGAGTTGTGGCCGACGATTCTCGTGTTCTTGTTCGGTGTGCTGGCGGTTGAGATGATGGTGGCCAATGGAGGCTTCCATCTGCTGCGTTATTAAGGGTTCGCAATAGTACACTATGGCTTCACCCTTAAGTGCCTTGCATCTGAAAGCCTCCAGCTTGTGCAAGTTTCAGGTTAATAGTTAGGGGGTTACATGATCACCCGAAGAAATTTCATGGCCATGGGGATCGGGCTCGCGGGGGGATGGTTTTTTTCCTTTCCCGGGCTTTCTGCGGGATCTGTCTTCCCCCAGTTTTTCTTTACCCAGTTCAAATACCGGGGGGAATGGGATCCGAATCCCTTGTTCGTCGAGGCCATGGTCGAGGAGCTTGAACTGAGGACGAGCATCGACGCCACAAGGGAGCGGCGCATTCTGGAACCCTCTGATCCGGCGATCTTCTACAGCCCCTTTCTTTACATGGCGGGCCGATACGAGTTTGAGCCTTTTACCCATCCGGAAAGGCAGGCGATGAAGCGGTTTCTTTCCCATGGGGGATTTCTCTTTGCGGAAGACACCGTGGGGGCCAACGGGTTCGGATTCGACCAGGCCTTTCGCAGGGAGATGCAGGAAATTCTTCCGGACCACCCGCTGAGGCCGCTTGCTCCAAGCCATTCCGTCCATCAGAGCTTTTACCTCATCAGCAGCTTCGGGGGACGTCAGAAGGTCAAGCCTTATCTGGAGGGCATCACCATCGGCAACTGGACTCCGGTTATTTATTCCCAGAATGACCTGTCCGGGGCATGGGCCAGGGACCGTTACGGAAAGTGGGTCCATGAATGTGTTCCGGGCGGAGATACACAGCGCAGCGCCGCTTTCAAGATGGGCATCAACCTGATCGTCTATTGCCTGACCGCGGACTATAAACGGGATCTGGTGCATCATCCCTTTATTGAAAAACGGCAAAACTTATGAGTCTAAACCCGTTGACCATCGCCCCTGTTTTTCCCTTGTGGCTGATCCTGCTGCTCCTGATCCTGGGTCTGGCGGGAATCGCCCTCCAGCACCGGACGACCCGGGAAAAACTGGGGACAAGAAAAGCGTGGATCATCTCGCTGCTGCGGACCGGGGTCATGGCCCTTATCGTCGCCTGTGCCCTGAACCCGTCGGTGATCTTCAGGAAGGCGCATAACCTGCTGCCGTCCGTTGCCGTGCTGGTGGACCTTTCTCCCGGCATGGGGCAGCCGGCCGGCCCACAGAAGGGAACGCGACTTGAGGAAGCCATGGCCATCCTAACGCAAGGGCCCCACCCGCTGCTGCGGTCCCTTAAAGAGCGGTTTCGTGTGAGCGTTTACGGTCTGTCCGATTCCGCCCGTCCGCTGGGGGACAATGAACCGGTCCGCCTTGAACCCGCAGATCATCAGGCAAATGCCGGCAGAATCCTGGCCGGGCTCAACGGAAAGAGTTCCCTGGCCGTGCTTTTCAGCGACGGGAATATGGCATGGGAGGGCGGGTCCGCCCGACAAGTCCCCGCCATTACCGTTCCGCTTGGAAACCGGCAGGAATACCGGGACATATTGATCAAAGAGGTCAAGGCGCCGGCGCTGGCCTTCAGAAAACGGGAGGTGGCCATTGAGGTGACCATCAAAAGCTATGGCTACAAGGGGTTGTCACTTCCGGTTCTTCTCGAAGAATCCGGCAAGCTCATTACCGCCAAAAACATCCCCATTCAGACCACCCCGGCTGAGGTGACTGTTTCTCTTTCCTTTGTTCCCGACGAGGTGGGCCAGAAAAACATTTCCATCTCGGTTCCCCAGCAGGTCGGGGAAAACATTTTAGAGAACAATCAAATTCTGATCCCCATGAAAATCATGCGGGACAAGACCCGGATCCTGATGGTTTCCGGACGCCCGAGCATGAATTACCGTTTCATGCGCAGCGCACTGAAGAGCGACCCTTCCATCGATCTGCTTTCCTTTGTCATTCTGCGCACTTTTTCGGATATCCTGAATGCGCCCACCCACGAGCTGAGCCTCACGCCGTTTCCGGCCGAAACCCTTTTCACAAGGGAGCTGACCCGTTTCGACCTTGTTATTTTCGACAATT
This sequence comes from Desulfobacterales bacterium, assembly GCA_030688615.1. Lineage (GTDB taxonomy): Bacteria > Desulfobacterota > Desulfobacteria > Desulfobacterales > JAUYIZ01 > JAUYIZ01. The sequence goes on from JAUYIZ010000402.1 coordinate 7,148, forward strand.
TTGATTATACGGTTTACCTGCGGCCGGAATACCTGGAAAGTCTGCGCAACTTTGTTAAAGAAGGCGGCGGTTTTGCGGTGATCGGCGGGCCCAATTTATTTGATGAGGGCAAAAAAGGCATCTCCCCCATCGGGGATATTCTTCCCTTCCGGTTTTTAGAAGAAAAATTTTACCGCCGAGATCCGCCCATTGGCGTGAGGGTAACGCTCAAAGGGGCCGGACATCCCCTGATGCAGATTTTTGATGATTTCCCGGAGGACGATGCGGGGCCGGACCGGTTTTGGAAAGAAATGCCTCCCGTGGACGGCATCAATCTGATGGACGTAAAAAAAACATCGACGGTGCTGATGGAAAGCGCCGAGGCAATTCCCTGGCCTGTTCTGGCCGTCGGTGATTACGGAAAAGGCAGGACCCTGGCCCTGGCGACGGATTATGCCTGGAAATGGTACATGGGAAGGGTCGCGGACGGAAAGGGAACGCAACCCTATCTGAGACTGATGCATCGGATGGTTCGATGGCTTACCAAAGATCCGGGCCTCGATCCGGTTCAGATTATAATGCCTGAAACGGCCGCCGCAGCCGGCCGGGAAATGGAAGTCAGGGTCAGATTCCGCAAAGATGATCCGTCCGGGGCTTCCGATGCCGCGGTTTCCTTTTCTGTTTTCAACCCCGAGGGAATCAGGATTGCGTCGCAACTCAAATCCAGCCCGGGGTCCGGTGAGCACATCGTCTCTTTCCTGCCGGAAAAAAGCGGCGTCTATCAACTGAAAGTGGAGACACCCCAGGGACTGACGGTTGCATCAACGGTCGTAGCCGGACCTTTGGATCGTCTGGATGGCGCACCGGATCATGACCGTCTTCAAAGGATCGCTGAAACCACCGGCGGGCAGTATGTATCGGAAAATGATGACCTGCTGAAGGTCATTGAAAAGCATGCCCGGAAAGGGTCGAACCACTTTGTTGAGCAGACGCGGAAGCCCCTGTGGGCATCCCCGGTGGTCATGGCCGTCCTCCTGGGCCTGCTGTCGGCCGAATGGTATTTCAGAAGACGCTGGGGGCTGATTTAAAGAGAAAAGGGTTCCAGGGGTTAAGGATTCAAGGAACTGTCCGCTTTGAACCCTCGAATCCTTGAACCCTTCTTTAATAATTATTTGAAAGTCAAGATTACCATGGCAGAGAAAAAATATATAGCACTTCGGGCCCGGCTGCTGCTCACACTGGCCTGCTTCATGTTTTTTTCGTTGCCGGCCGGAGCGGCCTGCAGAAATCCGAATTTTGTCATGGCGCCTTCCCCATGGATCGTCCGGGCGGCCGCCTCGGATTCCGGGTTCGTCAACATCACCTGGTTCGGGCACTCCTTTTTCCAGATCACATCCAGCAAGGGAACCAAGATCATCACGGATCCTTTCCGGTACCTGGGCTACCCCATGCCGGAGGTGTGGCCCCATGTGGTCACCGTGGGCAAGGAAACCGGAAATCATAACAATGTCGGCCTGGCCAACGGAGAGCCGCTCGTTTTACGGGGGATGAAACCATGGGGCATTGATTGGAACGAAGTCAGTACCACGGTCCGGGATGTTCTGATCTATAATGTGCCCATCCACAACAGAGCGTGGGTCGAATCCTTTAAAGGTTCGGCTTTTGTCTTTGAGATGGACGGCCTTTGCATTACCCACGTCGGTGACCTGGGCCTGCCTTTCAATGAGGACCAGCTGAACCTGCTCGGGCATATTGATATTCTCCTGGTCCCCATCGGAGGCCGATTCTCCATGGGTCCTGAAAATGCCAAGCAAGTGATCGCGCAGCTCAAACCCAAGATCGCCGTGCCCATGCATTATCGTTTGGGCGAATCCCAGCTGGAACGCCTGCTGGACGGGCCCTATCCGGCCCGCCATTTAAAGACAGGCACGTTCAGCGTGAGCAAGGACACGCTGCCGCCGTCAACCGAGATCTTTATCCCCAGGGTTGTATGGCATGGCTACGAGGAGGATTGACGGCTTCGAAAACAGTCCAACCTCTGTTTTCAGTTATCAGTTTACAGTTGACAGTTACCGGTTAAAAAGACCGGCTGGCGGAGGCGAATAACTGGGTCGCGGCAGCTTTCATGGAACCGCAACAGAGAATGCATTGCCCTATCTTCTATCTGAAGGGAGCTTCCAGAAACTGTAAACTGGTAACTGTCAACTGACAACTGTCAACGGTTTTTGCCAATGAAAAAAACATTATATATTCCGGGATTGCTGACGCTGGTATTGGTCTGCTCCCTGGTTTTATCAGGGACAGGGCAGGCGGCCTGCAGGAATCCGAACCTTGTCCGGGGCGACGGGCTGCGCATCACTCCGGCAGCCATGCGCATCACGCCGGCAGCCATGTCGGGGGGTATTGAAATCGCCTGGTTCGGGCACTCTTTTTTCCAGATTACTTCCAGCAAGGGAACCCGGATCATTACGGACCCGTTCGGCTATATGGGGTTTCCCATGCCGCAGGTATGGCCCCATGTGGTCACCGTCGGCCGGGAGCAGGGAAATCACAACAACGTGGGATTGGCCCATGGAAATCCCCTGATCCTGCGGGGGATGAAAATGTGGGGCGGTGAATGGAACGAGATCAATACCACCTTCCGGGATGTTCTGATCTATAATGTGCCGATTCATACCCGCTCCTGGCGGGATTCCCTCAAGGGGACCGCTTTCGTGTTTGAGATGGACGGCCTGTGCATCCTTCATACCGGCGACCTGGGAGAACCGTTCAATAAAGATCAGCTCAATCTCATCGGGCATGTGGATATTCTGCTGGTCCCCATTGGCGGACGGTTCGCCATGAATCCCGAAAATGCCAAAAAGGTGGTGGAACAACTCAAACCCGGAATCGCTGTTCCCATGCATTATTATAACAACACGCTGGTCCTGGACAGTTTTCTTGACGTGCCGTACCGCAAGCGTTTTTTCGAATCGAACACATTCAGCGCCAGCAAGGATACGCTCCCGCCCCCTACCGAGATCTTTATTCCCAGGGTGGTCTGGTACGGCCGGGACTATGATTAGTGCGCCAAAAAAAGAGAGAAAGGGATAGCCTTAAAGTTTTGTAACTTCTCAATAACCTCTGTTCGTTTACGGCAGAATGGGTGGAGCGGCCGTCACGGCGGGAAGTGCCGTAGCCGGAAGCGCAACCAAAAAGTCCAGTGGGCTATTTTCGTGTTATCCGATCCCCAGGGCATCCAGCGCCTTTAACACAAGGGGGATAGGGAACGGGATGGCCAGGATCCACACGAAGAGCCCGTAGAAGAAGACCAGGGTTGAACCCGTCAGAATGATCGTGATTCTCCATTCTTCCCTTCCTTGAATCTTCAGAAAGAATAAGACTATCGCAGGCACAGCCACGGTAAAACCTAAGAGGAGGATCGTAAGAAAGAATCCAAGAATCCATGAGAAGATCACGAGAGTCCTGCGGACAGCCAAAGCAGAGTCGATGTCGTCGGAAAGTTGGAAGTCCATACTCCCCCCTTTCGTCTTCATCACCTTTCCGAAGAGATTCAACACCGCGTCAATGAAGGCCATGCAAAACACGGGAATGCCGATGGCAACCGGAAACAGGGCTGTCTTGAAAGGCCATTTCAGAGAAGTGAGGACCACCCATCCGGAAATCACCATGAGACCAAGGCTCATCAGCGCCCTACCGCTCACTTTCATGCTGCCCCCCTTTTCGCCAACGTCTTTCTCTGTATGAAAGGGTAAAGGGCGACCCCGATAGCGAGCAAGAGAATGATGATCACCTTTGGACGGTAGAGCCAGTCCGCCCCATAACGGGTAGTCGAGACATAGAGGTAGGTCTCTGCGAGTTCACCTAGGATGAATCCCAGAATGAAGGGGGGACGCGGCCAGCCGAACCGTACCATCAGATATCCAATG
>JAUYIZ010000414.1 GCA_030688615.1 Desulfobacterales bacterium
TTCTGCTGGCGTATGATTGCGACGATGTCCAGAAAAAGGCGCGGCCGAGACCGTTGCACACTTGAGCGACAGCCAGCAGGGTGAAGTCGTTGGTAAAATTGAATATAACCGCGGCCATCACGCCGAAGGAATAGGTCAGGAGGTAGCCGGTTTTTTCTCCCCACTTGTCGATCAAGCCGCCGCATATTAAAGTTATACACAATTGCAAAAAACCCGGAATGGCAATCAGCAGGCCGATGGACGGCAGCGATACTCCCAGAAATAAGCCGTATAACGGGATGAAAAGAACCAGTAAGGAAAGGTTGCAATTAAAAATTGTTGTCAGGGCATAAGACAGCCAAACCGCCCGTTGCGTATTTACCATATATAACCGTTACAAATAAGGCCGTGAGAAAATTAGCAGGTCTCGGAACGTAGCCGGGAAAAAAATAAGCTGAATTGTGTCAGCACAACTCCGGGACCTGTCAAGGGTTTTATTCTTGACACCAAGGCGCGCTTTTGCCATATTGCAACCTGCAAAGAGCACCTCTATCATTCTTTAAGTTTTTAGTCCACAGGATGTTTTTCCGGGAAGGTCCTTGATCGTGTCCATCCACAGTTTATGCCGGACACACTAAATTGTTCCATGGCATGCAACCGCACGCAAAAGGAGGATATAAAATGAGAAAGAAACTGATCACGGGGTTGTTTGGCTGTTTTTTGGTTGTTCTGGCGGCTTTTCATGGGTGGGCGGCACCCAGTGAAAAACAAAAAGAGATCATGGCTGCTGCTGAAAAAGAGGGCGTTCTGGAGCTGGTGTGGGGGGCCGGCACCATCGGGGGGGCGGACGGCGTTAAAAATTTAGAAAGCGCCTTTAACAAGTATTACGGCCTGAACTTGAAGGTTAACTTCACCCCGGGCCCTGCCATGCCGGCCCTGGCCGCCAAGGTCGCACAGGAATTTTCAGCCGGACGACCCTCCCAGGTTGATGTATTCCTCGGAGCGGATGAACATTTCTACACCCTGCTGAATGCCAAGGCCTTGGAGCCGCTCGACTGGTCCGGTATCTTCGGAATTCCCGCAAGGGTTGTGCTCCCGGAAGGCATCGGGGTCGAGATAGCGACAAGGGTGCCGGGCGTGACGTATAATACGAAGCTTGTCTCGCCCAAGGAAATACCGGACACCATGGCCGGTTTTCTGGAACCGAGGTGGAAAGGTGCGCTGGCGTCAACGCCCTATGCGGCCAACTTTGACCATTTGTCCGCACCGGAACTCTGGGGAGCAGCCAAGACGGTGGATTACGTCACCCGGCTGTCATCTCAAATTTCAGGATTGATCCGGTGTAATGAGCTGGAACGAATTATCAGCGGTGAATTCAAGGCATATGTTCTGGACTGCGGCGGTTATAAGGTGAGAAAGCTCAAAGCGTCGGGGGCCCCTTTGGCACAGGTCGTCCTGAAAGACGCTGCGCTGATCGTTTACTGGAACATGGGTGTGCCCAAGACCGCCAAGCACCCCAATGCAGCCAAGCTGTTTGTAAACTTCATGGTTTCGCAACCAGGACAGGATTTATTGTATCATCTGGAGTATCTGGACCATATGCGGCTTGAAGGCTCCAGGCTCCTGAAACTCCTGCTGGATAATGGCGTCGATGTCGATAAAATGCACGATGTCGGCGTTAAATTTCTCATGAAACAAGGGACCGGGTTGAACAATATCCGGCGCCAACTGCAGGGTATTTTGAAGAAGGGGCCATCTTCCTGAACGGAACGTCAGACCAGCGCTTTGGTACGCCGTTCTCTGCGGGTTATCGCCCAGTATAACAGGACCACGGGTATCAAAAAGGCAATCATGACCAGTGCCATGGCCGAGGCTTCCCCGCTTTTTCCGCCGAACCACAGGCCCCAGATAAACACGGAAAGGGTAACGTTTTCCGGGCTGAACAGCAAGGATGCAATGGTGAGCTCCCGGAAGGCCAGCAATCCCATCCATAACCAGGAAGCCGTGAGGGATCTTCTCAGTATCGGGACAACAATGAATCGAAAAACACGCCAGGGTGAAGCTCCGGATACGGCCGCCGCCTCTTCGAGCTCGGCACCGATCTGAATGAGCGCGCTGTTGGTGCCACGGGTGGCAAAACTCAAAAATGTCAGCGTGTAGACCCCGAGAATGATCCAAAGAGTGCCGTAAATATCCAGCCAGGCCGGAAGGAAGAACAGCGCCGTGATCAGTGCCCCGACGGCGAAAATAATGTGCGGCACCGCATGGGGCATAAAGGCGAAAAAATCAAAGACAAAACGGAAGCGGGAACGGGTTCTCAATACCAGCCAGGAAAAAGTCAGCGCCAGAAGCAAAGCCAGGGTCGGCGCTATCAGCATGAGCAGCAAGGTGTTTTTCCCCGCTCTGAAAATCATGTCCCAATCCAGCGTATAAAAGTTTCGCAGGGAGATTTTCCCGAAGGCCGCCAGGGTGATCGGCTGAAAGTAGGAGAAAAGGGACGACCAGATCAACATGCACAGCGGAATGGCTTTAGACAGAATCATATAGCCGCCGATGAATGAATAGGCCGCTGTTTTCCCTAACGGACTCAGGACGACCATTCGTGGTCGGTAGGCCTTTCCTGTTACGACCTCATATCTTCTCGTGTGCCGGATCATGAGAATGTAGCAGATGCTTAAAATACTCGCGATAAAAATCACCAGCATGCTCATGGCCGCCACGATCCCGTATCTGGGGAGGCCGTCGGCGGGATTTATTTCCGTATAGACAAAGGTGCTGAAGACAAAAACCCGATTGGTCATCCCGATAATGGCGGGAATATCGAAGGCGGCCATGGCAATGGTCGTAATGTAAATAACGGTGGCCACGATACCCGGTGCGAGCAACGGCAAAGTAATCTTGCCCAGTACCACCATGCCTCGGACACCACAGGTATGGCCGGCTTCCTCCAAAGACGGGTCCATGGCTCTCAAGGCTGCCGCATTCATGATAAAGGACAGGGCCGTCAGGCTGAGACCCTGCACCCCTCCCATGCCCACCACGCTGATGATGTCGAAAGGCGGCTGATCCAGATCAAAAACAGACATCAGCAGCGTGTTGACCATGCCGATGCGGGGATGGAGGAGGAAAAGCCAACCCATGGCGGTAAAAAAAGAAGGAATGATTACACCTAACGTCATGACGGTGTAAATGAAGGTTTTCCCCTTGATATTGGTCCGTTCCACCAGCCAGGCTATGGCCAAACCAAGCGCCAGGGAAACCGTGAGAACGGTTATGGTGAATACCGCGGTGTTCCACAATACCACGCCGAGACTCGGGTTCTGCAGGATGGAACGGTAGTTGTCCATCCCATAGTTTGACAGGGTTGTCCCGACGGTGCCCTCAATAAAACTGATCCAGACGATGGAACAGAGCAGCGAGACGATAACCAAAGACGTCACGCTCGGAGCGACATGCAGCACCCTGTTGCCGGTCAAAAAACGTTTCAAAATAAAATCTCTGACGGCTTCAAAAAAAGTTCAGCTTTATTTAGAAGACCCTTTTTTCAATATTGCCTGAAGTTGCGCCCTGACTTTTGCCAACCTTTTCCCTTCGCCGATGAGAAACCTGACGCCGGTATCGTGCAGTTTGTCCAGCTCAAGGCCGGCCTCTATAACGAATCTGGCACTTTTAGAACCTGGAAGGCTCAGATGATCCGTGTGCTCGACGTCGTACATGATATCCTGTCCTTCCCGCGAGACCATGTAATTTACAAACAGCTTGGCGGCGTTCGGATGTTTTGCATTCTTCGGAACCCCCATGTTCCAGTAAGTAACCAAGGCGGCATCGCTGAGAAAAACATGATCCAAGGGGGCGCCCTGGGCCTGAAATTTTCTCACTTCGTAGTCACCGCAGCTCATGACAAGCGCATGGAATTCTCCGCTGACAAGTCTTTGCAGTTCGCTGCACCTTATCAAACCGGATATCTGATGGGACAATCGGGTCACATAATCGACCGTTTTTTCCAGCCCCCAAATTTTGGGTGCGGACAATCGGTCGAAATTGGCGGCATAGGGGGTGGACGCTAACCTGCCTTTCCATTTGGGTTCTAAATAACCTGCCGTGGCACGGGGTATTTCTTTTGAAGAAATAAGACTGCTGTTATAGGCCACACCGGGTATCCGGGTCGCCACCTCAATCCCGATACCCTCCGGGAGCACCATGGCGCTCGGAATGCCGAAGACGCCGGACCAGTCGAGAGGATCAAGCGCCTTGGCCCCAAGCAGCCCGATAAAATGCCCCTCGGAACCCAGATAGACATCCACGATGGACGGCCTCCCGGCAGCATATTCCTGCATGATCTTGGCAGCAATGGACGGCATGCTGGGCCCGGGAGTAAAATTAACCTTCAAGTCCAGACCGTAATATTTGTTAAACCCGGCGCCTAAGCGTTTGGCCCCTTCACTGCCCGCTATGGTGCCGGAACCCCACACCAGATCGAGCGCGCCCTCCTTTTGGGCAGCAGCAATGATCTCTTTTTGTTTTTCATTGGGCGCTGACCATCCATTTACAGCCACGGAAAAAATAAACAAACCAGCCAGCCAGCAAAAAATCAGTTTCTTTTTCATTTTACTTCCTCCTTTTGTTTATATGAAAATAACCATTTTCATTTTTCGTTGTGCCCGACCCGGGCATGGGGTTTGTGAGAAATTGCCCTGCCTCTTTAAGAACCAGAACCGAAGGGGGGCACAATCCGGTTGTCCATCAGCTCCCGGGCCACGGCGTCGAAATCTCCCTTGGCGGCCAACTCGGCCTGCCGCGCTTCCTGTTCGGGCCACATGCCCAATGAGACCCCATACCAGGGCATTTTGGGAGAAAGTTTCGGAAACCCCAGTTTTTCCCAGATTTCCTTGGCGTGTTCCATGTACTCGCGCTTGGGCAGGGCGATGGGCGAATAATCCCATTTGCGGGTGGCATCCATCAGAATGGACGAGGCCCCCTGGGGGGATGTTCGGGAGGTAGGATAGATGCGCTCGCCATGCTCGATGTCATAGCCGCCGGCGGACTGGTCCAGACCTGCGCCCCGGCCCTGGATGATTTTTGTGTCCCGATGGGGCTGATAGCGAAAAGTAACCGCCCAGAAGACCGATTCGAGATCCCAGGGGTCGATGTCTTCGTCAACGGCAATGGCCATTTTCGGAAAATCCGTGCTGATGGCCTGGGAAGCCATAAGGGTCTGCCACACGACGGCGTTATGGGGTCTTTTGCCCGAAATAGCCTTGAGCTTGATGACGCACAGGCGCCATCCGCCCGCGCAGTGGTGAAAGGCCACCTCCTTGACGTGGGGGATGCCGCAGTTGTGGACCAGAAAGTTGAGCATCCGGCCTTCGGTGGCGATGCCGCGGATGGTGCTGGATTCGGAGGGGGGCATCTGGCTGATGAAATCATGCCAGATGGGGTTTTTCCGGTGGGTGATACAGGTGACCTCAAAGGCATAATTTTCATGCCCGATAATCATATATCCGGTATGCTCTCCACTGGCGGCATCCGGTTCCGTGTACTCGGTGGAGAGCAGCCCTTCCATGACCACTTCGGCGCTTGCCGGCACCAGCATGTCAATGGTTTCGCAGGCCACCACTTCAATGGGCTGGCCGGCCAGGCCGCCGGCCACGTCCAGTTCGCTCAAACCGTAAGGGACCCGGGTCACGCTGGTCATCACCACCGCCGGCACGGCGCCGATCACGATGGCCGCGGGCATGGGCTCCCCCCGCTGGCGGTACTTGTCCCAGTGCATGCGGATGTGGGCCCGCGGCGCCCGGCAACTGGTCCGGGTGGGGCCTAAAACGGTCCCGTTGTAGGTGCCCACGTTGATGACACCGGTGTCCGGATCTTTGGTATGCCAGGAAATGGCCGTCAACCGGGGCAGGCTTTCCCAGCCGTTTGAGGCGATGGGGATGGCGAATTCTCCGGTGCCGCCGTGGGCGCACAGGTCCGCGCCTTTGTGGATTTCTTCTTTTACGGGACCCGTGCTGACGACTTTGGGCGGGATTGGCGAATTATAGGCCCTGGTCCAGCGGGCATGGATGTCCTTGACCGCACACTGAAGCCCCAGGGCATAAACCTCCCTGGAAGCTCCGGTTATGGAAGTGGCCACCCGGCAGTTGTATTTTTTGCCGGTGCTGTCGGAAAGGTTTTCAAACAAAAAGCCCGTGCGCTGATCCTCGTCAAGGCCCCGGAACTGCCATCTCACCAGGGGGTGAAGCTCGGTATCCGTTTTGATTTCGGCGGCGACCTTCCTCAGTTTGCCGTTACGGTCCAGAACATCTAAGTACTCGCGCAGGTCACGGTAGTAAGCCATGTCGGTCCTCCTGATAAAAAATAGTGGCGGCAGAAAAAACGGGTGTGTTTTAACAGTTACGATTGCGATTCCCCTCGCTTATACTATCTTGATAAGATATTTTCAAGAACTTTATGGCTGGCATGGCCGGGGTTCTTTTCGCAAGCTTTTTCCTTGACAGATGAAAAAAATGAGAATATAATTTCGTTCAAGACGTCAAGCCAGGTTTTTTTATACGAATTTTCTGAAATAAAACAAGCAGTTATGTCGATCGCGGGATTCTTTTTGCAAGCCCCCCTTTCATGAGCAGTTCAGATTTAGGCCACGCGCTTTTCTCTTATCGGTCCTGAAGCCTGCAAGCGTTTTGATTCGGGATAAAGCACAGTAGCGGTAGCATCATATTCGCGAGACCTTGGAGAGATATCAAATTTTCCAGGTTTCTAACTTAAATCCAGGAGGAGGATCTTTATGCGTGCAAAAAAAAGTGCCATCTTATGTATTATTTTGTCGGTTTTATTTGTATTAACAGTTGTCCTGCCGGAAACGGCCCGGGCGGGCCTGCGGGATGACATGATCGCCCAGGCCAAGCAAGAAGGGGAATTTGTTTTGGCCGGCAGCAATGCCGACAAAATGCGCGACGAGCTGACAGACTTTAAAAAATTATACCCCTTTATTACCATTAAAGCCTTTGTGGCCAATACCGGCGATACGGTCAACCGGGTGACGGCCGAGGCCAGGGCGGGCAAGGCCAGCGTGGACCTGCCGGCCATCAGCAACGACGGCCTGGAATTGCTCAATAAACAAGGCCTTTTTAAGAAGTTTGAATTCCCCCATCTGAAAGATATTCCGGCTGACACCCAGCCCTCGCATGGGAATTTTTTACAGCTTTTCATGAACCCGAGAACCCAGGGGGTTTACAATACCACTCTGGTAAAGCCCGAGGAAGTTCCCAGGTCATGGGACGATATGGTCCATCCCAGATGGAAGGGCAGAACCATGATCTCGCGTTCATCCGAGGACTTTCCGGCCCAGTTGGCCTGGCTCTGGAAAAAAGACGGGAAACTGGCCTGGGAGCGTTCCTTTGAGTTTTGGAGAAAGATCGAGCAGCAGAAACCGCTGGTTGCCATGGGGTATCGAGGGGGCATCAAGCAGGTCGCCGCCGGCGAAGCGGCTGTTTTCTGGTTTGCGGCCGTGGGACCTGCCGGCAGAATGGCCGGGGTGGGGGCGCCGCTGGCGCTGGTCGCTTTTCCAAAATTTACCGCCACCTACCGCAGTTTCGGCATCCTCAAGGACGCCCGTCATCCGGCTTCCGCCTGGCTTTTGATCGACTATCTTTCCTCGCCCGAAGGGCACCTGGAGTACCTCAATAAAATCTCCGCCAAGGTCGGTACCAACCGAAAGGCCAAGGTGGGTAAGCTTGCCAAATGGCTCGTAAAGCAGAATGCCACGGTGGAAAATTCAGTTCCTCTCGACGTGGAAATTTTGTTCGACAAGGAGATCAACAAGAAGTCGGAAGATTTCTTTTTCAAACTGATCGGGATCAAATAGGAAGCATTTGAAAAAGCATGAAGCCTTCAGCGGGCAAGCGCCCTGCAGCGGCAAGCGGCAGGGCGCTTTTATATCCGGGCTTTATTGAACGATAAATGGCCCCCTTTCCTTGTGCCGCCTTTCCCCCAGCTCGTAAAGCCGGTCTTCCAGGTTCAATCTGGCCGCCTCGGAATATTTTTCAGGCCAGTACCCGAGTTCATATCCGTGCCAGGGGGTCTTGGGAGTTAATGGCGGCAGGTCCAATTCCTCCCAGATCTGCCTGGCCCTTTCCATAAACTCCTTGCCCGGCAGGGCCACCGGGGGATAATCCCATTTGCGGGTGGCATCAATCAGGATGGCCGACCCGCCGGTGGGAAAGGGGTATACCAGTTCGGCCCGGGGCGATCCGGTCGGGGCGGTGGAAGGATCCAGAATGCCCATCCGGCCCTCGGTGATGCGGGTGTCCCGGTGGGGCTGCACGCGAAAAGACATGGCCCAGATCACCGCGTCGTGGTCCCGGGGGTCGATGTCCTCATCTACTGCGATGATGAACTTGCCGATGTGCGATTCAAACCCGACGATGGCGTTAAGGGCCTGCCAGGCCTGTGAGTTGTGGGTTTTCTTTAGCTGGATGACACAGTAGTGCCAGCTGCCGCTGGCCTCATATAAAACCACCTGCAAAACGCCGGGAAGATTGCAGTCATACTTGAGGAATTTAAGAAGATTGCTTTCATAGGCCACCTGCCGGATCTTGCTGCTTTCACTGGGGGGCATCTGGCTGATCAAAGTGGTAAAGATCGGATTTTTTCGATGGCTGATGCAGGTGATGTTGAATATGGGGCGCAAGGTGGTCTCGGCCATGTAACCGCAATATTCACCGAAAGAGCCCGTCTGCTCCTCGTTTTCCTCCAGGGAAACTACCCCTTCCACGACCAGTTCGGCCGTTGCCGGGACTTCCAGGTCAACGGTCTGGCATTTGACCACCTCGATGGGTTCTCCGGCCAGGCCGCCGGCAACGGCCATTTCATCGATGCCGTAGGTCACCTTGGCCACGGAAACAAAGGATACGGCCGGGACCACACCGGTCACCAGGGCCACCTGAAGGGGTTTGCCCAGTTTTTTGGCCTTTTCAAGGTGAATCCAGATGTGGGCCGCCCGGTTGATGCCGATGGTCATTCGGTTCCGGGCGCTCACGTTGCCGGAGTAATTGCCGTTGTTGACGGCGCCGGTTTCCGGATCTTTGGAAAAAAAATGGGTCGCGGTGGTGCGCCGCAGCCCATCGAACCCGGGAATGTCAATGGGGAAGGGGAATTCGTCAAGTCCTTCTTCCTCCAGCTCCTTGCCCGTATGAATTTCCTCCTGCACCGGTCCGCTGTTGACCAATCTGGGGGGTATGGGTTTTCTCTGGGCCTCTACCCACCGCTCGTGAACTTTATCCAGGGCGCAGCCCATCCCGGTGGCGTAGACTTCACTGTTGGCGGCCATGCCGCCCACCAGCACCGGCACATCATATTTTCTTCCGTTCAGGCCGATCACATTCTCAAAGAGAAAGGCTTTGCGCTTTTCCTCCGGCAGACCCCGGTATTGCCACCGGACCAGGGGGCTCAATTCCGTCTCTTTAACGATGGGCCGCTTGATCCTCCAGAGCAGTCCTTTTTTTTCCAGCAGTTGAATATACTCCCTCAAGTCTTTGTAATAGGCCATGGTTTGTCTCCTTTAAGATTTTTTGATGAACCCAATGTAAATTTTGTCCTTGTTAGCGTGACCGGAAAAGTTTGTCAAGATTTTCGGTTGCAACCCGCAGATTCTCATGGTATTTTATAATTAATTTTCAGTTAACTTCAGATAAACACCGTTAGGAGGTTCAACCATGTGTACCAGAAAAAAAATTACCCCCTGTCTTATGCTCCTGTTCCTGTTCGGGTTCATGAGCATTTTTGCGGGGACGGCCACGGCGGATGCTTTGCGGGACGAGATGGTTGCCCGGGCTAAAAAAGAAAAACCGATGGTCGTCGGGGGAAGCAGCGGCGATCTGTACCGTGGACAGCTGTCAAATTTCAACAAGCAGTATCCCTTTGTTTCCATTCAGCCGTTTATCGCCAACACGGCCGACACCGTCAACCGGGTCGTGGCGGAAGGCCAGGCGGGCAAGGCCAGCATGGACCTGGTGGCGGTCAGCAGCGACGGGTTGGAACTGCTGGCCAAAGCGGGCCTTTTGCAGAAGATGGAATTTCCCCATCTGAAAGATTTTTACCCGGGGATGCAGCCGAGCCACGGCGCTTTCGTGCAGGCATTTTTGCACACGCGGAGCCAGGGCGTTTACAATACGGATCTTGTCAAGCCGGATGAAATTCCCAAGTCCTGGGAAGAAATGCTCGATCCCAAGTGGAACGGCAGAACCATGGTTTCCCGTTCCATGGAGGAAGTCCCGGCGCAGCTTGCGTTTATCTGGGGCAAAGACGGGCAGTTGAACTGGGACCGCTCCTTTGATTTTTTCACGAAGTTAATGGAACAGAAACCGATTATCGCCAACGGTTTCAGGGACGGCAACAACCGGCTCGCGGCCGGTGAAACGTCCATCCTGTGGTTTTCAGCCATCGGGCCGCCCGCACGCCTGCATTTTCTGGGAGCGCCGGTGGGGCTCATCGCTTTTCCGAAATTTCCCGGCATATTCCGCAGTTTCGGCATTGTCAAGGGCGCCCAGAGCCCTGCTTCCGCCTGGCTGTTGATTGACTATCTGACCTCGCCCCAGGGGCAATTTGACTACACGGACAAGGTCTCCGCCCAGTTGCCCATCAACCAAAAAGCCAAGCCCGGCAAGCTGGCCCAATGGGTCATGTCCCAGAACGGCCGGATCGAACATGCGGTGCCGCTTTCGGCGGAAAATGTTTTTGACGAGAAAGTTACCAAAAAATCGGAAGATTTCTTTCTCAAGCTGCTGGGGATCAAATAATCCATATGGGAAAGGAAGCGGCCCTGCAGCGTGCAGGCATAGTGGCATCCTGCCTGCCGCACCGCAAGGGCGCTTCTGACTTTTAGCCAGCGTACATGGCTTTATGCAAACATAGAAAACCTGTTCCTCAGGGCCAGGTCAGAGTCAACAGGTTTTTACATGAAAATAACCATTTTCATGCTTCGTTGTGCCAGACCCGGGCATGGGTGTTATACCGAAATCATTCCCGGAAAGAATCCAGGAGTCAGAATCCAGAATCCAGAATATGGCAGTCGCCTTCGGCTCAGCCAAACAGATAAGAATTCCGGAGCGAAGCGACATCAGAATTCTTCTGTCTCCTGACTTCTGTCTTCTGAATTCTCTGGTTCATATACTTGGTACCAAAGCCCCTTCCAGTGGCAATCCAAAGCCGGGCCTTCTGGACCCGGATCTTTAGACCCCGTCACCGTCAAACTCCATGAGCTTACCCGTGACGGTGAAGATCACTCGCTCGCAAATATTCACCACGCGGTCAGCGGCTCGTTCCAGGTTGTGGGCCACCCAGAGCAGGTAGCTGACCCGATCGATCAGCTTGGGGTCGTCGAGAATATAGGCGGTCAGTTCCCGGTAGATCCGGCCGTAAAGGGCATCCATCTCATCATCTTCTGCCGGAATCTGGCGGGCCAGTTGCACGTTCCGTTCAAAAAAGGCCTCGAGTGCTCTATGCAACATACCGCGAGCTTTCTCGGCCATGCGTGGAATATCGATCAGGGGTTTGACGAAGGGTTCTATCCCCATCTTGATGGTGATTCTGGCAATACCCTTGGAATAATCTCCGATCCGTTCCAGTTCGGTGGCAATCTCCAGGACAGCGGCCAGCCTTCTCAGATCCACCGCCATCGGTTGCTGCCTGGCGATCACAACCAGCGTTTCGTGCTCAATGTCAAAGCGCATGGCATTTACCGTATGATCGGCCTCGATGATTTGCCGCGCCGCTTCCAGGTCGCGGCGTTTCAAGGCATCCACCGACGTCAGCAGTGATTCTTCCACCATCCGGCCCAACTCACGGAGTCTTTCTTCCAGGGCATTCAGTTCCCGGTCAAATTCTTGTCGTGGCATCGCCTGATTTGCACCTCCATTGGGAAATAAAATGTTCTGTTCGGTATCGGTCTCTGCCAGGCCGTTGCATTCTTAGCCGGCCCGCCCGGTGATATAGTCTTCCGTCAGTTTCTGGCCGGGCTGAGTGAAGATCAACTGGGTCACGTCAAATTCCACCAGCTTGCCCATCCAGAAAAAACCGGTGAAATCCGACACTCGGAAAGCCTGTTGCATGTTGTGAGTGACGATCACGATGGTGAGGCGCTCGCGCAGCTCACGGATGAGATCCTCGATACGCAGGGTTGACTGCGGGTCGAGCGCAGAGCAGGGCTCGTCCATCAG
>JAUYIZ010000424.1 GCA_030688615.1 Desulfobacterales bacterium
CCGGACTTGATCCGGCATCCAGATTTATGAGTTTGGAAAAAACCTTCTGGACTCCGGGTCAAGCCCGGAGTGACGGAGGAATAATCCAAGTAGGTTTATGAATGGCGGCACAGTGTTTTTTAGGCTGGTTTGCCGCATTAAACCAAGGAAGCCCCCTTCAATGGGGCTTCCTGAGGCCACCCGCTCTGCGGGTGTGAGCCTCCTTTCTGCATCGAACACTCTATTTTTTCCAGTAGGGGCTGTGGCTCAGGGAAGGTCAAAGTTGCGGCATTTTTGGACTTTGGGTCTTCCATTCCGCATCTGATTTGCGAACATAGCGGGGCGAAAATATTTCTATGTCATCGGTATGGTTCGTTTCAAACCTTTCGGCGGCCAGGCGGGCCACGGTGAATGCGCGTAAAATATGCTGTCCCGGCGGAGCAAAATGGGCATATCCGCCCAGAATTTCCTTGAGGCATTCTCCGTACGCCAATGCGCCGTCTCCGATAAATATACAATTTTCCCTGAGGGCGCCAAACACTTTTCCCGGCAAAGAAACCTGTTCTTCGATTTCTGTTTTCAGTTTGTTGCCCGCAAGCCGGTAGCCGGCAGCATAGACTTCACCTTTACGCGCATCGAGAACAGGACAAATCAGGCCGACCGGGCCGGCGGACTGCATGGCCAGCGCCTCAAGGGTCGAGACGCCCACAAAAGGTTTTCCGGTCGCAAAGACAAGTCCCTTGATCGTGCTGATGCCGATCCGGATTCCCGTAAAGCTTCCGGGCCCACCGGTTGCGGCAAACCCATCAATGTCCGGCAGGGTTAAACCTGAAATGCCCATGGCGGCATGAATCATGGCCATCAGATGCCTGGCATGGGTCCGGCCTGTGGCGCTGGACACCTCGGACAGAAGCGATTCCCGCTCAACAACGGCCACGCTGCAACTTTTTGAAGATGTGTCGATTGCAAGAATCCGCATAATTTTCTACCTGAACCCGCAGCAGTGGGCCTCAATCCCGCCGCCGCCGGGCGGGATTTAAACCTTGATGGCCGCGGCCAGCACTTCGTCCATGTGCTTGACGCAGATGTATTTAATTTTCCGTTTAATGCTCTTGGGGATCTCGTAGAGGTCTTTTTTATTCTTTTCGGGAATAATGATATGGTGGATATTGGCACGTAAAGCGCCCAGTGATTTTTCTTTTAAGCCGCCGATGGGAAGCACTCTTCCGGTGAGCGTGATTTCACCGGTCATGGCGACATCTTTGGAAACCGGCTGGTTGCGCATGGCAGAGATCAGGGCCGTGGCCATCGCAATGCCGGCTGAAGGACCGTCTTTAGGGATAGCGCCGGCCGGCACGTGAATATGGATGTCGAGGTTTTCAAAAAAATTTTCCGGCAGGTCGAAAGAAGAAAGGTTGGCCCTGGCGTAGCTTACTGCCGCCCGGGCGGATTCCTGCATGACCTCACCGAGTTGTCCTGTAAGCGTCAATTCCCCTTTGCCGGCAAACAGAGAGGCTTCCACATATAATATCTCGCCTCCGGCCTGGGTCCATGCCAGGCCTGTGGACAAGCCCACCTGGCTGACCTCCTGATCCATTTCCGGGATATATTTTGCCACCCCCAGGTACTGTTGCAGGTTGTTTTTTGTAATGCGAAAGTGTCCTTTTGCACCCTCGGCAATTTTGCGGGCCACCTTGCGGCAAACCGTACCCATTTCCCGTTCCAGGTTCCGTAAGCCCGCTTCCGACGTATATTCTCTGATGATCTGGAGTGTGGTGCCGGAGCTGAAGGAAATGAATTTGGCCGTCAGTCCGTTGGCCTTGATCTGGCGGGGGATCAGATGCTTTTCGCTGATGACCAGCTTTTCCTCTTCGGTATACCCCGGGATCTCGATGACTTCCATTCTGTCTAAAAGGGCGGAGGGGATCGTATCCGTGTAATTAGCCGTGAGAATGAACATGACCCTTGAAAGATCGAAAGGCAGGTTCAGATAGTGATCGCTGAAGGATGCGTTCTGTTCCGGGTCAAGGGCTTCCAGCAGCGCGGAAGACGGGTCGCCGCGAAAATCGGAGCCTAATTTATCAATTTCATCCATCATGAATACCGGGTTGTTGGCGCCGCATTGTTTCAGACCCTGCAAAATTCGACCGGGCAATGAACCGATGTATGTGCGCCGATGTCCTCGGATCTCCGCCTCATCCCGGATACCCCCGAGGGAAATGCGAACAAACTTACGTTTCATGGCCGAAGCGATGGCCTGGCCCAGTGAGGTTTTCCCAACACCCGGCGGGCCCATAAAGCAGAGGATCGGACCTTTCATGGAGGGGCTGAGTTTGCGGACACTAAGATATTCTAAAATGCGATCTTTGACCTTGTCGAGGCCGAAATGATTTGTATCCAGAACCTGCTGGGCTTTTTTGATATCAATAAAATCTTTTGTCCCTTTATTCCAGGGCAGGTCCACCAGCCAATCCAGATAGGTGCGCACCACGGAAGCCTCGGCAGAATCCGGGTGCATCTGCTCCAGGCGTTTTACCTGCTTAAACGCTTCCTTCTCGGCGTCTTTTGACATTTTGGAACGGTTTATCTTTTTTTTGTATTCTAAAACCTCTCTGGTCTTTTCATCAGACTCGCCAAGTTCCTTGTGGATGGCCCTGACCTGTTCTCTTAAAAAATAGTCTCTTTGGCTTTTTGAAATTTCATCTTTGACGTCGGATTGAATTTTGGCCTGCATGGCCGAAAGTTCCAATTCCCTGGACAGCAGGTCGTTGATTTTTTTTAGACGTTCCACCGGATCGACGATTTCGAGGATTTCCTGGGATTCTTCGATTTTCAACCTCAAATTCGTGGCGACGAGATCGGCAAGTTTGCCCGGATTTTCAATGCCGGCCAGGATGGTGCTGACTTCCCCGGTTAATTCTCCGCGAAATGCCATGATTTTTTCTGAATTTTCCCGGACATTTCGCATGAGCGCTTCAATTTCGATGCTGATTTCCCTGGGCGCCGTTTCATGGAGCAGTTCAATGCTGACCCGATAAAAAGTTCGCTTTCTCACATAGGATACGATCCTTGCTTTGGTAATCCCCTGCACCAGCGCTTTGATCCGGCCGTCAGGAAGCTTGAGTATTCTCAATACCCGGCAGATTGTGCCCACCGAGTATATTTCTTCCGGCTTGGGGTTTTCAACGCTCGGCTCTTTCTGGGTGGCCACATATAAAAATCTGTCTTTTGCCATGGCTTCTTCCACGGCGCGCACGGATTGTTCGCGCCCAATAAAAAGAGGGAGAAGCATATTCGTGAAAATTACAACATCCCGTATCGGCATCAAGGGAAGTATATCGGGGATGTCTTCGTCCGTCCCTTCCTCTTCTATAATGCTCACCAGGTCGTCTTTATCAGTTTCAGCCATTATTTTTCCTCACATCCCCCATATGGTTTCACCTTTACCTGCCGTTTCAAGCGGCATTGAAAATGTAGATAATATAAGACAAAATACAGCATTGACAATATCAGCCTTGATTTTATAAAGCAATACATCTAAAACCAATTGTAACCGTTCACGGTTTACAGTTATCGGTTCACGGTTAAAAAAACAGTGCGAAAAAATTAATTCAAAGTTGAAATCAATATCCAGAAGGCTCCAATCGATGCATAGTTCATTTAAAAAACTGTGAACTGTGAACCGATAACCGTGAACGGATACAACCATTTTACTTTTTTACGGGCAGGTATCTTATGATGAATCATTTGATGGGGACGTTTGCCTTTCTGTTCGGCATGTGTACCGGCAGTTTCCTGAATGTCTGTATTTACAGGCTGCCGGATTCAAAATCGATTGTGTCGCCCCGCTCCATGTGCCCCGGTTGCGGCCAGACGATCCGGTTCTATGATAATATCCCCATCATAAGCTATTTGTGGTTACGCGGGCGTTGCCGCGCCTGTCATATGGCCATAGCCTTTCGCTACGTGATTGTGGAGGCCTTCGGCGGGTTTCTGTCCCTTTGTGTCTTCCTCCAATATGGTGCCACCGTCGAGGGCCTGGTTTACTTTGCTTTTATTGCAGCCCTGATCGTCATTACCTATATCGATATTGATCACCAGATTATACCGGATGTCATTACCCTTCCGGGGATTTTCATAGGTTTTATCGCTTCGTTTTTCCTTCCCGCAATCACTTATAAAGGTTCCATTATCGGGATATTGTCCGGCGGGGGGTCCTTATTCGCCATCGCATGGATCTATCATCTGATGACCAGGAAGGAGGGCATGGGGGGGGGAGATATCAAACTGCTTGCCATGATCGGTGCCTTTTTGGGGCTCGAGGGCGTTATTTACGTGGTGTTTTTCGGTTCGGCCATCGGGACCCTCGTGGGCAGTCTGGTTATGCTGCAAAAGAAACAAGGGCTGAAGCTTGCCGTTCCTTTCGGTCCTTTTTTATCCATCGGCGCAATTTCCTATATTTTTTTCGGACCGAAACTCATTTCCTGGTATTTGCATGTGCTGAATTAGGAAAAAATGAGGCTCGCAGTCATTTCCGATATCCACGGCAATCTGGATGCTTTCCGCCGGGTCCTGGAGGATATGGATCGATCCATGGTCGATGCGGTGGTTTGCCTCGGGGACGCCATCGGCTACGGGCCCGAACCGGATCAGGTCGTATCCCTGATTGATGACTTGAAAGTACCTGCCATCATCGGCAACCACGAACTGGCGGCCATAGAACCTGCCTGTCTCAGAGAGTTCAATCCCCCTGCCCGCGCTTCCATCGAAATGACCATGGGTATGCTGTCTGAAAGGTCGCTTCATTTTATTCGGGCATTACAACCGTATCATATCGGCTGGAAGTGTCATTTTGTCCACGGGTTTCCGCCCGATTCTATCGACACCTATCTGCACGGCGTTTCAAAGGAACGCCTGGAATCGGCATTTCATTTGCTGGATCAAAAGATCTGTTTTGCCGGGCATACCCATCTTCTTGAAATCATAGGGTTTGACGGGCGGCAGGTTATCCATGCCCCTTTGCCGCAAGGTGTCGTGGGCCTTGAAAGACCGCTGAAGTATATCATCAATGCCGGCAGTGTCGGGCAGCCGCGGGATGCCGATAAGCGCGCCAAATATGTCATCTGGGACGACGCGGCGTACACCATCGAGGCCAGGTTTGTCTCCTATGATATCTGGGCGGTTTATCATAAAATTTTGCAAGCGGGTCTACCCAGGGTTCACGCCGATCGGTTGATATTCAGGGGCTGAAGTGATTGTACCCTCCTATCAGCGGTATTTCTTCACCGGACTCGGTGATCAGCATGGGTTTGTGACCGGAAGGGGTAATTTCTCCGATCATGTGGCAGGCGAGGCCGGTCTGATTCAGCTGTGCCGCCTTTCCCGGCGGCAGGGTAAAGAGCAGTTCATAATCTTCCCCGCCGTTTAATGCAAAGTCAAGGGGGTCCAGGCCCAATCTTTTCCCGGCCCCGATGACATCGCCGTGCAGGGGGATCTTGCCGGCCAGCACCCGGGCGCCGACGCTGCTTTGCTCGCAAATGTGGTGGATTTCCGATGCCAGTCCGTCACTGATGTCGATCATGGCATTGACGATGGGGGCTAATTTTTGTGCCGCCTTCAACCGGCAGGTGGGCGTTAAATGTTTTTCAAGCAGAAACGGTGATACGGGCAAATCGTTTTTCAGCAGCTGCAGTCCGGCCGCTGAGGCGCCGAGGGGGCCTGTGACGGCCAGCAGGTCTCCGGGTTTGGCCTGGCTGCGCAGGCAGATATTTTTTTTAAAAACCCATCCGAGCAGCGTGATGCTGACGGTAATTACGGGCCCGTGCGTCGTGTCGCCCCCGGCTGTAATGATGTGGTATCTGTGGCAGGCTTGAGCGATGCCGTGATACATGCTTTCGGCCCATTCCAGGGTGGTGTCCGGTTTAAGGGCCAGGGAAATAAACATGTATGCGGGCCAGCCCCCCATGGCCGCAATGTCGCTGACATTGGATTCAACCGCTTTGATGCCGATTTGATCCGGCCGGCTCCACGCCGGGTTAAAGTGTTCATTTTCAACAAGCATGTCGGTCGTTGCCAGTAAATAACGCCCGTTGCCATCCTGAATATTTAATACGGCGGCATCATCACCGATGCCGACCAGGATATCCTTGCTGTTTGACGAAACAATGGCGCTCAGCCTTTTGATCAAGGCGAATTCTCCGCCGATATTTTTAATCTGCATGGGTATTTCCCCGGGCGCCCGGTATGTGATCCACCCTTTAAACGGTGCCCTTATAGAAATTAAAAAAGTGATGGGTCGGGCCGGACCCCTTGCCAATTGACAAAGAATGTTTGATGGCTTCCGTGATGTAGGCTTTGGCATTTTCGGCGGCCTCAAAAAAGTCTTTTCCCAGGGCAAGATTTGCCGCAATCGCAGAAGAAAAAGTACAGCCGGTCCCATGGGCGTTTCGGGTTTGAATCCTCTGTCCGTCGAGGGTCCTGAATTCCTTTCCGTCATAAAGGACGTCGGTGGCGGTTTCAACCAGATGCCCGCCTTTAATGACAACCTTTGGCGCACCCAGTTCAAGAATTTCCCGGGCCGCCTCTTTCATCTGCGCCACATTGCGGATTTCTTTTCCGGTGAGCGCCCGGGCTTCGTGGATGTTCGGTGTGACCACGTCTGCAAGCGGAAAAAGCCGTTTTACCAGCGCTTTGCCTGCATTGAATTTTAACAGAGCAAATCCGCTGGTGGAGATCATTACCGGGTCGAGGACCACCGGCGGCCTGTTGACCCGGCTGAGCGCCGCAGCAACCGAGTCGATCAGCCGGATGCGGGATACCATGCCGATTTTCACGGCATGGATCTCAATATCTTCGAAAAGGCGGGAAATCTGGTCATAAACGATTTCAGGACGAATCTCCTGAACGGCATAGACTTTTTGGGTATTTTGCACCGTAACCGCCGTGATGGCGCTCAAACCGTAGACGCCGTGGGCCTGGAAGGTTTTTATGTCCGCCTGGATTCCGGCGCCGCCTGAAGGGTCGGAGCCGGCTATGGTCAGTGCAACTCTCATTTTTTCCTCTGATGGCAGTTTTATGATTCTTTCAATATATTTTCATGGGCGAAATTGCAATACAATTGACAAATCGCGCCTTTTGCTGATAGGGCATATAGTAATTAAAATAACCGGCAGTTTCAATCCATCGAGAAAGGAGTTTTGTGATGACAACGGTACGAAAGGGAGCAAAAGCAAGCCAGGCCAAGTACGGTTCAGACGTGATTGTAGACATGATGAAAGCGTACGACATCGAGTATGTTGCATTTAATCCCGGGGCGACATTCCGCGGCATTCATGATTCGATTCTCAATTATGGAGGAAATCGCAAGCCGGAAGTGATTTTTTGCTGTCATGAAGAGCACTCCGTGGCGATCTGTCACGGCTATGCGAAGGCCAAAGGAAAACCAATGGTAGCGATCACCCATAACATTGTCGGCCTTCAGCATGCAAGCATGGCAATTTTTAATGCCTGGTGCGACCGGGTTCCGGTCATTGTGCTGGGCGGCACCGGACCCATGGACACCACCCGGCGACGGCCCTGGATCGACTGGGTTCACACGGCGCTGGTGCAGGGAAATCAGGTGCGGGATTATGTCAAATGGGATGATCAGCCTTACAGTTTGAATGCCATACCGGCATCTTTTGTGCGGGGTTACCGGATTGCCACCACGGAACCCCAGGGCCCGGTTTATATTTGCTATGATGCGGATTTGCAGGAAAATGCCATTACCGATTCGCCGGAGATGCTGGATGTCACCCGTTTTTCTCCGCCTGCGCCCATGCAGGCTAATCCGGAAGCCTTGAATCAAGCGGCCCGGCTATTGGTTAACGCCCAATCACCGCTGATCATTGCGGATTATTTGGGAAGAAATCCTAAGTCGGTAGATTCTTTAGTGGAGCTGGCCGAGCTTCTGGCCATTCCGGTCATGGATAAGGGGGGGCGCTTTAATTTTCCCAATACCCATCCTTTGGATATTACCGGCGGCGCCAAGGAATTCCTTCAAAAAGCCGATGTCATTCTGGCTTTGGATGTTCAGGATCTTTATGGCAGCCTGGTTACGCTGAATCGAACGACCCGCGTGACCGGTTATGTTACGGAGCCTTCCACCAAAATTATTCATATTTCACTCAATGATATGCTGGTGAGGAGCTGGGCTGCCGATTACCAGTGCCTCCAGGCGGTGGATGTGCCCATTTGCGCGGACACATCAATTGCCCTGCCGGAGCTGATACGGCTTTGCGGCCAATTGAGCACGAAAAATAAAAAGAAAAAGGCTTCGATCGAGGCCCGCTTCAAACAGGTAAAGCGCCACCACGACACCTTGAGAAAAAAGTCTTATGAAGCCGTAAATGCCCAATCGGCCGGTGATGTCATTTCAGTGCCTTTTTTAGCGCAGCAGGTATGGGAAGCCGTCAAGGGGGAAGACTGGGTTTTAGCCAACACCGGCCTCAAGGGATGGCCGCGTCGTCTCTGGGACTGGACGAAACCGTATCAATACATCGGGTCAAGCGCCGGCGCCGGATTAGGCTATGGATTAAGCGCGGCCATGGGCGCCGCACTGGCGCATAAAGGCACCGGCAAACTTTGTGTCGATATCCAGCCGGACGGGGATTATCTGATGACCGCGAGTGCGCTCTATACAGCGGCGCATCATAAGATTCCGCTCCTGATCGTCATGCACAACAATCGATCCTTTTACAATTCAGAGGAGCACAATATGCAGATTGCCGAATTCCGCGGCAGATCCCTGAAATTGGCCGGAATCGGCACCCATATGGAAAATCCGGCCATTAACTATGCGAAGCTTGCCGAAGGATTCGGCCTTTATGGCGCCGGTCCCATAACAAGACCCGAAGATCTCGGCCCGGCTTTGATTGATGCGCTTAAAGTCGTTCAGGAGAAAAAACTTCCGGCGCTGGTGGATGTGGTCTCCGCGTCAAGATAGTTTCCATCGGAAACACCTGTCGGTCCTCGATCGGGCTGAGCCATGATAATAAAAAATATCCTTAATACCATCGACAAACTGGCCCGTTTTTTAAAGGCGGATATCTGGCGGATCCGCCTCGGGGATCTTCCCCGAAAAAAATCCTTTTTTATCAAACCGCTTCGCGTCATACTCCTGGCGATCAGGGGATTTGATGAAGATAAATGCCACCTGCGGGCATCCGCGCTTACTTTCTATTCCATCCTGTCGATTGTTCCGCTGGTGGCCATGGCCTTCGGCTTGTCCAAAGGATTCGGCTTTGAAAAAGTTCTTGAACGGCAACTCATGGAACAATTTCCTGTGCACCAGGAAGTGATGACCAATGTCATTCAATTTGCCCGATCCTTCCTGGACAACACCAAGGGGGGGCTGATGGCGGGGACCGGCCTGGTGGTGCTTTTCTGGACGGTAATCAAACTGCTGGGCGACCTGGAACATTCATTAAACGAAATCTGGGAGATTAAAGAGTCCCGCAAGATAACAAGAAAGTTCGGCGATTATTTCTTCATCATACTCATCTGCCCGCTGCTGGTGATTGTCTCCAGCAGCATGACGGTCTTTGTATCGACCCTTTTCGCCGCCGTTGCCCAGCGGTTTTCTCTGGTGGGAGTTGTGCTGCCGATGGTTTCTTTTATCCTGAAGTTCCTGCCTTATTTTCTGATCTGGATCCTTTTTACACTTATTTATATTCTGATCCCCAACACCCATGTCCGCTTCGGCTCCGGCATGATTGCCGGCGTCCTTGCCGGAACGATTTTTCAGCTTGCCCAATGGTTTTATATTCTTTTCCAGGTTGGAGTTTCCAGATATAATGCGATTTACGGAAGTTTTGCCGCCATTCCGCTGTTTTTAATATGGATGCAGCTGAGCTGGCTGATTGTGTTTTTAGGCGCCGAGATTTCCTTTGCCCATCAGAACGTGGACACCTATGAATTCGAACCGGACTCTCAGAAGATCAATTCCTCGTTCAAAAAATTACTTGCCCTGCATGTGGTACATTTGCTGGTCAAAATTTTTTCTGTCGGGGGCCGCCCCTTGACCGCGGGCCAGATTTCACAGGAATTGCTCATCCCCATCCGGACGGTACGGCGGATTCTTTACGACCTGGTTGCCGGCGGTATCTTGTCTGAAACCAGGACGGCCGCCCACAAAGAATTTGGATACCAGCCGGCGCGGGATATCGGCCAGCTGAGCGTTAATTCCGTCATTGACGTCTTGGAGCATCTGGGGACCGAAACCCTGCCTGTGGCGCAGTCCGAAGCGTTCAGGCGGCTCTCCGAGGCCCTGAAAACGTTTCGCGAGACGGTCGAAAAATCACCCGCCAACTTACTGATCAAGGACATATAACCTATAGCTTTCCGGAACGTCCGTCATCACAGGGCTCATCAGGATCATCAAACCTGGCATGCTCGGCTGTGGCGCTGATGTTACATGGGGCCAGTGCCTCAAGGGTTTTCATGGGCTGAGAACAACAGACCGGGGGTTTTTTACCCGGGTTCTCATGTGCAGCGTTCCGCCCGCAAACCTCACATTGATATGCTGTTTTTTGTGACATAAAATCTCCTTTGTATTAAGGGTTCACGCAAAAATTAATTCACAATTTCAGGCGTTGAGGCGCCCGGATGGCAAGGCGCTGTGACGGCGCGGAAAGCTCTCTTATCTCATAACTAATACACTTTCAGAAAAATACAAAGAAAAAAACGAATTTGTTGGCAGGCATCGATTCGTGGTATGATGTCGCTGCCAATTTACATGGACACGGCGGAGACACTTTGATATCAGTGTCTCAGGCACAAGCCTGGATGGGCGCTATCTATGTATAATTCTGTCCAAAGGGGGAAACATGAACAGTTCAGCCGACACGAATGCTCCTCAGGTGAGCGCGGAGCAGGAAGATTTCATGAAAAAGTTAAGGGCAACCTTAGAGGGGCTGCCCCATGAGATCAATCTTTATCTCTTTACAGACAGAGACAAGATAAATGACGTTTTCAGTGATTCCGCCCGGGAGGTGATCCGGTTTTTTCGGAACATGACGTCTAAAATCAAATTTTTGGAATATGATTTAACCCATGATGTTGCTCGAAAGTGGGGCGTGGATCGAGCGCCCACGCTGCTGGTCGCACCGGAACGTTATGCCATCAGGTGGCTGGGGGCCCCCATGGGGGAAGAAGCAAAAACTTTTCTCGAAACCCTGATCCTGGTCGGGTCCGGGAAAAGTAACCTGAGCGATCAGGCCAGGAAAATAATAGGGAAAATAGAGACCCCCAGGAAAATCAAGGTTTTTGTCAGCCCCTCCTGTCCTTATTGCCCGCAACAGGCGGTGAATGCCGTGAAAGCTGTCGTTGAACAGCCGGAAAAAGTTTCCCTTGAGATCATTGATATCCAATGTTATCAAGATCTTGCATATAAATATGCCGCCCAGAGCGTTCCCCAGACCTTTGCCGATGACGTGCTGATCGGTCAGGGGGCCCAGAGCGAAGAGCTTTTTGCCCTGTCCCTGGAAAAAATGGAACCCCAAACCCTGTTTATCCCTGACAGCGATGCGGAGCTGGTTGAAACGGATCTGCTCATTGTGGGGGGCGGGCCTGCCGGCCTGACGGCGGGCATCTACATGGTCCGGAGCGGGTTAAGGACCGCTGTGGTGGAACGCGGCGCGCTTGGCGGTCAGGTTGCCACCACGCCTGTGGTGGAAAACTACCCGGGGTTTACGCAGGTGGGCGGCAAGACCCTGGTGGATATCATGGTCAACCATGCACTTCAATATGTCCAGATCTTTCAAGGCGAAGAAGTGGTGGACATCCAGCCCGGCAAGCCCATTACCATCATAACCAGCCGGAGACGATTTACCGCCACGGCGGTTCTCCTGGCCACCGGAGCCAATCACAGGCACCTGGACGTTCCCGGAGAATCCCGCATGGCCGGAAGGGGTGTGAGCTATTGCAGCACCTGTGACGGCCCTCTGTTCAAAGGCAAGAAAGTGATCATGGTGGGGGGCGGAAACAGCGCCGTAACCGAAGCGCTCTATTTGCATCACATGGGAGTTGACGTGACGCTGGTTCATAGACGGGACCAGTTGAGAGCCCAGGAGCATCTGATAAAAAATCTGAAGGAAAACAAGATTCCGATCCTCTGGAATACCGCTGTCAAAGAAATACGGGGGGATCAGCGGGTCCGGGAGGTGCAGTTGGAGAATACGGCCACAAACGAAATGTCGACATTGAAACTGGACGGCGTTTTTGTGTCCATAGGCTACGATCCGGCCGTCGATCTGGCCAGGAAAATCGGAATTGAATTGACTCCGGAGGGTTTTATCCGGCGCGACGCAAAACACAGAACCAACATCCCCGGTGTATATTCGGCCGGAGATGTGGAAGGCGGGTACAAGCAGATCGTCACGGCCGCCGGCCAGGGTTCAGAGGCGGCGCTGTCCATTTTTGAGGATTTGATCAATCCCTATTGGCGAAAAAAGCAAGCCGGCGCTGAGGCCAAAGCCCAGAGCGTTTCCAAAAAAACCAAACAAACCAAATAAACCAGACAACCAGATAAACCAGGATTCGGGCCATGCAGGCGGAAATTATTACCATCGGAACAGAGCTTTTACTGGGGCAGATTGTGGATACCAACGCTGCCTTTCTGGCCCGGAAACTGGCTGAAATCGGGTTTAACGTCTTCCGCAAAACTACCGTCGGTGATAACACGGCACGCATTGCCGAATCCATGCAAAGTGCCCTGAGCTGCTGTGACGTCGTCATTGCTTCCGGCGGTCTGGGACCGACGGTGGATGATAAAACCCGCGAAGCCGCAGCCGCTGCAACCGGACGCGACCTGATATTGGAACCGGAGCTTTTGCTTGACATCCAGCGGTTTTTCAACCAGCGGGGCAGCCCGTTAAGCGAAAATAATAAAAGGCAGGCCTACCTGCCCCGGGGCGCCACCGCAATCCGCAACCCGGTGGGCACCGCCCCCGCTTTCATCGTCCCTGTCCGGAAAAAATTTCTCATCTGTCTTCCAGGGGTTCCCGCCGAGCTGAATTATCTGACTGAAAATGCCGTGATGCGTTTTCTGCAGGAGGAATTTAGGATTCAGACGATTATTAAGACGCGGACACTCAAGACCGCCGGAATGGGGGAGAGCGCTATTGACCGGCAGATCGGGGACCTGGAGGAATCGACCAATCCCACGGTGGGCCTTGCCGCACACCTGGGGTCGGTGGACATCCGGATTTCAGCCAAAGCCAACAGCCCGGACGATGCACGGGCAATGCTGGATCAAATGGAAACCAGGATCCGCCAGAGGCTCGGGGAAATGATTTACGGCACCGATGATGACACCATTGAGGGTGTGGTGGTCCAGGAGATACGGCAACGGCGGTTGAAACTGGCCTTGTTGGAGACCAACACGGGCGGTGAACTTTCGGCCCGGCTGACCTCGGCGCCGGGCGGTTACGAAGTTGTGGATCAGGCCACGGTGATGTCGCTCAAGCGCGCAGGATTCTTCTTTGCCGGCAAGCATGCCCGCGATAATTGGAACGTTTCAGAAAAAACCGCCATATCCCTTTCAAGGGCCCTGCAGCAGAAGCATGACGTGCCCATAGGCATTGCGGTTGTCGGGGATGAAGATGCCGGCATGGGGCCTTACAGCGACCCGACCGGCAATACTTATGCCGGACTGGCCCTTGGAAGCGATGTCATCTGCAAGCACATTCCCATGGGCGGCCTGTCAAGAACCTCGCGCAGCCGGATCATCAACGCGACACTGGATAAACTGAGAAGATCTTTGAAAGGCCTGGATCTTTAGGGCTCGCGCAATTCTGTGAATCTATTTTTGCGCGAGCCCTTAGACCGCGAGACCTTTGAAAAATGTCAAATTTTGTTCGAGTTCAAGGAAGGCGAAAATTTTAACCGGAGGAATACATAGAGTATTTCGAGGATTAAAATTTGAGCCTGACACAGAAATCGGGCAAAATAGGGGGTTTTGCAAAGGTCTCACCGCAGTTGCCCCGGGCCCTGTGCGTCCGGGGAAAGCATCCCCGGGGACGTTTTCCCTTGACACAAGTCCGCAACAGAACTATAGGCGTTAGTTGAGAAAATATACTTGAGAGGGCCTAACCATGATCAACGTCAAGAACCTGAAAAAACATTATTTTTCTTACGACAAAACCCCGGTTCAAGCACTCAAAGGCATCAGCTTTCAAATCGAAGCCGGAGAGTTTTATACGCTTTTGGGGCCCTCGGGATGTGGCAAGACCACCACCTTGCGGTGTATCGCCGGTTTCGAAGATCCCCAGGAAGGAGAAATCTGGATCGACGACAAACTTGTATTTTCAAGCGAAAAACAGGTGGATCTGCCGGCCATGAAAAGAAATTTCGGCATCGTTTTCCAGTCGTACGCCATATGGCCCCACATGAGTGTATTTAAAAACGTTGCCTTCCCTTTAGCCCATGGCCAGCACAAGGTGCCCAAGGCTGAAATTAAGGACCGGGTCATGCGGGCGCTCAAGTTGACCCAGCTGGAGGGATTGGCGGACCGTCCGGCTCCTTTTCTCAGCGGGGGCCAGCAGCAGCGGGTGGCCCTGGCCCGGGCGCTGGTAAACGAGCCGCGGGTGCTGCTGCTGGATGAGCCCCTGAGCAACCTGGACGCCGGCTTGAGAGAGGATATGCGCCTTGAAATCCGGGACTTGTCAAAACGGCTCAATATCACGACACTCTACGTGACCCACGATCAGCTGGAAGCACTGACCATGTCGGACCGGGTTGCGGTGATGAACGCGGGACTCATCGTTCAGGAAGGTTCTTCCCTGAACATTTATAAGGAACCTGCCAGTCGTTTCGTGGCCAGGTTTATCGGTGTGGCCAACTTCCTTGAAGGCGTGGTTTCCGCCGAAAGCACCAACGGATGGGCAGAAGTGAACACCCCTGCCGGGATCATCCGCTGCAGGCCGCCCGAGGGTGCTGTGGCTGGAAACAGGGTGCTGATAATCATCCGTCCGGAGGATTTGATTTTTTGTCAGGATGAAGCGCTGCCGGACCATAATGTCATCCAGGCCCACCTGGATAAGGTCGTTTTTACCGGCGAGGCGCTGGACTGCAAAGTGTCTGTCGCAGACCAGAAATTCCGGGTTAAGGTCCATTCATCCATCGCGGTGGAAGCCGGAAGCAATGTCCGGTTTTATCTGCCCCCGGATCAATGCCGGGTGTTGCCCGCTTCCTGAGCGGTCGGTGCAAGATTCAGGTATTAAATTAAGAAGGATTACGATCACGCAGGCAATTTAAATAAAAGGGGCGGGGAGTAAGATGAAAATCATGGGTTTCATGCGGACGCTGACGCTCAACCGCAAGCGTCTTATTTTCTGGATACTCGTCATTGTTGTGGGCACCGCAGTGATGGCGCCCTTGAGCCTGTTGGTTTTAAACAGCTTCCGGAAGGTTGACGTGGGAGACCTGAATTTCGGTTTTAACAAGTTTACGCTCCGCAACTATGTTGAAGCCTACTCCCATCCCATGACCTATAAAATGCTTTTGAATTCCTTTGTTTTTGCCATAAGCTCCATGCTGGTGGCAACATTCTTCGGCGGTTTTCTGGCGTTTTTGTCTGAGCGCACCAATTTGCGCTACCGGACCGTCATCCCCTTTCTGGTCATGGTTCCCCTGATCATGCCCGGCGTGGTCAAGGGAATTGCCTGGATCTTTCTTCTGTCGCCCAACATCGGTTTGCTGAACGTCGCCTGGAAAGCCCTGGGGTTTAAAAAGCACCTGTTCGACGTCTATTCCCTTCCCGCCATGATCTGGGTCGAAGGGATCAGCATGAGCACCCTGGCTTTTCTGATGATCGGGGCCACCCTGCGACAGATGGACCCGGTCCTGGAGGAGGCTGC
This sequence comes from Desulfobacterales bacterium, assembly GCA_030688615.1. Lineage (GTDB taxonomy): Bacteria > Desulfobacterota > Desulfobacteria > Desulfobacterales > JAUYIZ01 > JAUYIZ01. The sequence continues at coordinate 15,876 of JAUYIZ010000424.1, forward strand.
TTTCGGCAGCGGCGCATCGGCCGGGCAGGTGCTGGTGCGTGTCACCCTTCCCCTGATGATCCCCGGGCTGGCCGGTGTTGCCATTTTACTGTTCATCCGGGGCATTGAGACCTTTGAGGTGCCGATGCTGCTGGGCCTGAACAGCGGTATTTTCGTATTCAGCACCAACATCTACTACTCCCTGCGCAGCGCTTTCCCGCCGGACTATGGATTGGGGTTTGCCTATAGCATGATGCTGATCACATTAACCATGTTTGCGCTTGTCATTTACCAGAAGATGTTCAAGAGTTCAGGGAAATACACGGTTGTCACCGGCAAGGGATATCGTCCCCGGGTCATCCACCTGGGGGCCTGGCGCTATCCGGCGTGGGGGTTCGTGGCCTTTTATATCATTTTTGCCATCATACTGCCCTTGTTGATTCTGGTTTGGGCGTCTTTGCTGCCCTACTATAAGCCGCCCTCGGCAGCCTCCATGGCGCTGGTGACGATGGAAAACTACAAGCAGCTGCTATCGTCTGAAAACCTGCTGCCCGTGCTGAAGAACACCATTATCCTGGGCGGGTTGAGCGGCATAACAATCATGTTTCTGGCGGTGTTGTCATCCTGGTTTGTACACCGGACCAACATCGCCGGGCGTAAAATATTAGACTTTATCATCTTTCTTCCCTATGCCATCGGCGGGATGGCCATCGGGGTGTCGTTTATGGTGGTTTTCCTGTCATTTCCCAACCCCATCTACAACACCATCTGGATTATCGTACTGGCCTATATTGTCACCTACCTGCCCATCGGCACCCGCTTTACGAATGCTTCCATCGTGCAGGTGCACAAGGAACTGGAGGAAGCGGCTTCGGCCAGCGGAGCCAATTTCTGGCAGGCGTTGTTCTATATCTGGATACCCCTGCTGCTTCCCGGTCTGGTCAACGGCATACTTTTTGTGTTTATCCTGAGTCTTAAGGTGATGTCCGTTGCTGCCTTGCTGCAAAGCTCGGACAACATGGTGCTGTCGGTGTGGCTCTGGCACATGTGGGATGCCGGGGATCCCGGCGTTGCCTCGGCCCTGGCGGTGCTCATGATTGTCGTGCTCGGTACCCTGACCATCGTTGCGCGCCGTTTATCTCACTCATCGGAGGCGTTCAAAGAGTGAGGATTTACTCGAACATAGAAAGCCTGGTCCTTTGGGCAAGGTCAGGGATAAATGGTTCTGCCATGGCGTTTTGGGTCTGAAATTACAAATTCCAAGCATCAAATTACAAACAAATCTCAAATTCCAAGAATCAATGACCCAAGCCTTCCAGGACGAGACATCGTTTGGATTTTCAAATTTGGGTCATTGGGTGTTTATATGAGAATACAGGAGTCAGAATACAGAAGACAGAATAAAAACAATGTCATGGTTATTCTGACGACTGGCTCCTGTATTCTCATGTTTCGTTGTGCCCGACCCGGGCATGGGGGGTTGTTTGGTATTTGTAATTTGATATTTGTGATTTCAATCATACCATGAACTTCCAACAGAGCAAGTCCCCTCTGGGGATAATCAAAGCCTGGTCCTCAGGGCCGGGATTTTTACGGGTTGTCACGGTCTTTTCTGAAGAGGGCCGCAACCCCGTCGGGATCATCCCCGGACACGATGGCGCCGCTGGAAGGGTTCATGTGAAGGGGCATCACGCCATCGGGAATGTCAAAGTATTGATAGGCCTTTTTTAAAAGCGCGGCTTCCATGAATTGAATCCAGACGGGAAGGGCTGCGGCGGCCCCGGTTTCCCCTTTTCCCAGGGTGGTGTGATCATCCCGGCCGATCCATACGCCTGTGACGATGGAAGGGGAGAAACCGATAAAAAGAGCGTCTTTAAAATCATCGGTGGTGCCGGTTTTTCCGGCGATGGGGTGCGAAATGACCTGTGCCTTTTTCCCCGTGCCTTCCTTGATTACCCCTTCCAGCATGTTGGTAATGATCGCCGCACCCGTGCGGGACATGGGTGTGGTTTTTTGCGGTCTGATGCGCCAGATGGACCGGCCGGAGTGATCCACGATTTCCACAACTCCAAAGGGCTGCGTTCTTTTGCCTTGGTCGGCAAACACGGCGTAAGCGGATGTTAATTCCATGAGGGTCGTTTCCGAAGTGCCAAGGGCCAGGGAAAGATTCACCGAAAGGGTCGACTCGATGCCCAGGGAATGCGCAAACCGGGCAACTGGCAAGGGGCCCAACATCTCCATAAGGCGCACTGCGGGTATATTTTTGGAAAGGGCCAGGGCTTTGCGCAAAGATAATTCACCCTCAAAGGTGTTGGTGAAATTTTTTGGGGCCCAGTCCTTTCCGCTGCCGGCGCCTTTAAACGCCACCGGCGCATCCAGTATCATCGTGTTCTGTTTAAACCCATGTTCAATGGCATAGGCGTAAAGCACCGGTTTAAAGGCCGAGCCGGCCTGCCGGCGCGCGGCGGTGGTGCGATTGAAGGCGCTTGCGGTAAAATCCTTTCCGCCCACCATGGCAAGGATTCCCCCGGAATGTGCATCAATGGAAATCAGGGCGCCCTGGGGATCCGGATGAACGATCCCCTGCCGTTTCATTCTGGATTCGAGCGAGGCCAGGCCTTCTTGAACTGCTTTTTCAGCGACCCGCTGCAGGTCATGGGACAGGGTCGTAAACACACGGACGCCGCCCTGGTAAAGTTTCTCCGGGCCGATGGTGTCGTCTAAGAACGTTTTGATGTACTGAACAAAATAGGGCGCCTGCGTAGGTCTGTCCGGTTCGATCAGGTGAACATCTTCCTTTACGGCCTCCTGATACGCAGGTTGGCCGATGATGCCCGCTTGCAGCATCTGCCGTAAAACAATATTGCGGCGCTTGACGGCCAGGGGTTTGTTGATATGGGGAGAATACCTGGAGGGCGCCCTGGGCAGGGCCGCAATCAAGGCGGATTCGGAGAGGCTCAGTGCGGTGACGGATTTCCCAAAAAATATTCTGGCGGCCGATTCCACACCATAGGCGCCGCTGCCGAAATAGACCTGGTTTAAATAAAATTGCAGGATTTCATCCTTGGTGTATCGGCGCTCCAGCTGAAACGCCAGAAATGCTTCTCTGATTTTCCGGATCATGGTTTTTTTGGATGAGAGGAACAGCGTCTTGGCCAGTTGCTGGGTGATGGTGCTCGCCCCTTCAACAAACTGTCCAGCCCGGACGTCTTTGATGATGGCCCTTAAAACGCCTTTCAGGTCGACACCGCTATGTTTATAAAAATTTCTATCTTCCGTGCTGATCAGTGCCTTGACAAGATAATCCGGGATCACTTGGAGGGATACCGGGTCTCTTTTTTCCAGAAAAAATTCAGCCAGAAGTATCTTGTCGGCAGAATATATCCGGGTGACAGCCGAGGGTCTGAAGGTTTCAAGAGATCTGATCTGGGGCAGGTCTTGGGTCAGGGCCACCATCGTCCCGATGGTGGCGCCGAGGAGGACCCCGAAAATCAGAATGATCAGTGTGGTTTTCGTTTTCATATCGGGAAAGGGTCCAAGGATTCAAGGGATTCTTTTCTATAACTTTATCAGTGGGAGAGGATCTTTATTTTTCGATTCCAACTCTGGCTTGCACTCCTTTGCTGTAATAGTGCCGGACAGCCTTCATTTCGGTCACCAGATCGGCGGCTTCAATAATTTCATCCGGTGCGCCCCGCCCCGTAAGCACCAGTTCCGTATCTTCCGGCTTGGCGGCGATGAGTTCCAGCAGATCCCGGGCTGAAAAAAGCCCCGTCATGACGGCAACATTGGCTTCATCCAGTATCACCAGCTTGTGCTCTCCTCCGGCCAGGACTGTTTTTACCTTTTCAAGCCCTTTTTGCGCTGCGGCGATTTCCCCGGCCGAAGGCTTTCCCTGGATAAACCGGCCGAGCCCGAACTGCTCCACGGTGATCAGATCGGAAAATCTTGCCAACGCGGTGGTTTCGCTATAATGTCCCAGCTTCATAAACTGTGCCAGGTAAACCTTCAGGCCGGCCCCGGCAGCGCGGACGGCCAGACCGATGGCTGCGGTGGTTTTGCCTTTCCCGTCTCCGGTGTAAACCTGCACGAAGCCTTTCATGGTTTGATCCTTTTTTTCTGCTACACCATCAGGATGGTGCCCGCAACAACGGCAAAGATTCCAATGACAACGGCCCGGTTGAATACCTCCAGTTGACGGTTAAACAGAAATGAGAGCAGCAGCAGAAAGACCGGGGAAGTGGAAAAAATAGGGGAAACGACGCTGGCCGGCCCCGAACTGAGTGCGATAAAGCGAAAAAGATGGGCCAGGGCGCTGAACAGGCCGATCAGGCTGAACAGGCCCAGACTTCCGGCTTTTATGCCCTCAAAAGTCACCCGGCTGTTTCGGCTTAAGATAAAGACCCCTAAAACCAAAAATGCCGCTAAATTGGAGACCAGCGCGCCGGCGATGGGGGCATTGACGCCTGCAAGGCCGAATTTTACCAGGATGGGGCTTGCCCCCCAGGTTACACCCGTGCCCATTCCATAAAAAAACGCCCGGCGGGGCATGCCGCTCAACAGGCCCTTGCCGCCGCGGAAGGTTTCGGGACTCAAAGCGCCGAGAACCACACCCAGAACGATCAACAGAATGCCCATGGCAAGCTTCCAGGTCAAGGCCTCCCCCAGCATGAAAACGCCCATGGAAACGGCCACAAGGGGGCTGGTCCGCGACATGATTCCTGCAATGTTGGCTCCCACAAGCTGCACGCAGCGCAGGTAGAACCAGCGGCCCAGAATATAATGAATAATTCCGGCTGCCGAAAACCACAAGTAGCTCTGCCATGAAAAGGAGGCAAAATTGCTTAAACGTCCGGTGCCGATTAAAATCAGGACAAAAAAAACCATTCCGGCGGCAATGGTTATTAAAACACTGAAGCTCGCATCCATCATTTTAATGACGGCCCTGCGCGCTACAATGCCGTTGAAGGAGAAGCTGATTGCGCCTAAAAGGGCTAATAGACCCGCACTCACGAATAAACCCCTCGAGACCTTTGCAAAACACCCCCTTTCGCCCGATTTCTGCGTCCGGCTAAAAATTTAATCCTCAAAATACTCAATGTATTCCTGTGGTTAAATTTTTTGCCATCCTTGAACTTGAACGAAATTGAGCATTTTTCAAAGGTCTCCCCTCTGTAAAGATACGCGGTGATTGGAAACTTTCCTAACTGCGTTTCAACGTATGTTATAAGAAGGTGGCAAGTCAAGGGCAAACATCATCAAAGGTCCATCCGGGTTATTCCGCGCGCCGGGGGACGGTTCTGATCAGGGCTGCAATCAAGGTTGCAAAGAGCATATTTGCGGCGCCGAAGGCAAAGGCCCCGGCGTAACTGCGGCTCGCATCGAATACCAGCCCCCCCACGGCAGGGCCGATGGCCGCCCCGATGGTCCAGCCCACGCCGATGATGCCCATGATCGTGCCGATGTCGTCCATGCCGAACACATCACTGACCAGCACCGTCACTTGAGAACTGAGGCCTCCCCATGAAAAGCCAAAAATTGCAGCCACCAGATAAAAGACCCATAAGTCCTGGGTCCAGATCAGAAAGGTGAGCGCTCCGGCCTGGACCAGGGCGCTGGCGACCGCCGGTATTTTCCTGCCGATCGTGTCTGATATTCTGCCGACGACAATCCGCCCCGCAATGGATGCGGCGCCTATCAGACTGAGGATAAGCGCTGCATTCATCGGTTCGATGCCCAGATCGACCGCATGGGGGACAATGTGGGTTAAAAGAAGATGGACACTCAAAGACAACAGCAGCCAGATCATGAAAAGGAACCAGAAGTTGGCGGTTCGGACGGCCTCCGTCAGGGAAAGACCGGTCCCGGGTTTACGTCCCTGGCCGTCCTGCCGCGCGGGCCGGGTGACGTCCGGCTTGGCGCCATCGGGTAAAAGTCCCATCTCGGCAGGATCTTTTTTCAGCAGGACAGACATGCAGGTGACGATGGACCAGGAGATGACGGCCAGTATCAGGAAGGCGGTACGCCAATCAAAAGCGGAAATGAGGTAGGCGGAAAACGGCGCCATAATAAAAGTGCCCGCAGCGTTGCCTGCGCCGGATATGCCCAAGGCAAATCCCCGCCGTTTGTCAAACCAGCGGGAAACCGTTGAGTTGACCACGGTGAATACCGGACTTGTCCCGAAGGCCAGCAGGAAGCTGTAACTAAAGTACAGATGCCATAAACTGCCTGCGCGGCTGATCATTATCAGGCTCAGGCCGGTGAGTATTCCCATTAAAAACGTAAGGCGCCTGGGTCCGTACCTGTCCAGCGCCCAGCCCCCCAGAACCGAGGCGATGCTGGAAATTGCCATGTGAGCAGAGAAAATCCCCGAGGTGACCGCACGGGACAGATAAAATTCGGTCTCGATGGAGTTAAAAAACACACCAAAGGAATAGCGCATGCCATAGTTTGTCAACCCGATGGCCAAACTGGCGGCGACGATCACCCAGCCGTAGAAGATATTATCGTGCAGCCATAATAACCAGCGGGCCCACATAATATAATCCTTTTTATAAAAAAGTCTTTTGCCAAACACCCCCGGCAACCTATATCAGCCGGCATAAGTTTGTCAAGCCGCGCCCCGGGCTGCCCCGGGGAAATCCGGCAAGCGGGGATGCAGCGCATATCCTGCCGGATGAAACAGCGCTTTTGGCTTGACAGGCCTGCCCTCGTTTTGACATAATCCGGGCCTGAACCTAAAAAAAAGAAGCGAGGTGAGAGTTATGGCATATTACCGAGATTTGCGCGACTATTTAAAAGTCCTGGAAGAAAAAAACAAGTTGGTGAGAATCAAAAGTGAGATCAACAAGGACACTGAACTGCATCCCTTGGTGCGGTGGCAGTTTCGCGGGCTTCCCGAAGCCGAGCGCAAGGGGTTTCTGTTTGAAAATGTCACGGATGTTCACGGGCGAAAATATTCCATACCGGTGGCGGTGGCGATTCATGCGGCGTCCCGGGAGATTTACGGACTGGCCATGGGCTGCGGGCCCCATGAAATTGCTGAAAAATGGACCCGGGCTCAGCTCAACCCGCTGGCGCCCCGGATGGTATCGAGCGGGCCGGTTCAGGAGGAGATTCACAAGGGAGCAAAGCTCCTGGAACATGGCGGGATGGAAGAGTTTCCGGTGCCCATATCGACCCCTGGATTTGATAACGCCCCTTATTTAACGGCGGCCAACTGGGTGACAAAAGATCCGGAAACCGGGCTGCGCAATATGGGCAATTACCGCTCCATGGTCAAACGGGAGAACCGGCTGGGAATTTTAAGCCGCGGCACGCAGCATCTTCGCATTCACTGGGAAAAAAGTCGCAAGGCGGGCAAACCCCTGCAGGCGGCAATCGTTTTAGGGCCGCCGCCCAATGTCGGCCTGGTGGCTACGGCTAAAATTGCTTTCGGTGTCGATGAGTATGCTGTCGCCGGCGGGCTTGCGGGCGAGCCGCTGGAACTGGTCAAATGCCAGACCGTGGATCTGGAAGTTCCGGCCACGGCGGAAATCGTCATCGAGGGCGAAATGCCGGTGGATGCCATGGAAACCGAAGGGGCTTTCGGGGAATTTTCCGGCTACATGGGAATGCCCGGGATCAATCCTTTCCTGAACATCACCTGCATCACCCATCGCAAAAAACCCATATTCAATGCTTTTCTCAGCCAGTTCCCCCCCAGTGAGAGCAGCAAATTGAGGCAGGTGGGCAGCGAGGCGGCTTTCTATAAATTCCTGAAATACGACTGCAACATCTCGGGTGTCCGCGATGTGGCTTTTCATGAAAGTTCCGGCAGCGCCCCTTATATGGTTATTCGAATAAAGAAAAATTTCCCCTCCGAAGGCTGGCAGGCGCTCAATGGCGCTGCGGCTTATACCGCCACCAACGGCAAATTTATCATTCTGGTGGATGAAGACATCGATCCCTGGGATGCGGATTCGGTCAACTGGGCCATGAGCTTTCGCGTGCAACCCCACCGGGACATCCGGATCACCATGGGAAGAGAATCCTCGCTGGATCCCTCCTCGGCACCCCTTGAAGAAGGAGATCGGCGCTATCCCATGCCCCACGGCTGTTCCTCGATTTTAATCGATGCCACCATGAAGTGGCCTTATCCACCGGTTTCCCTGCCCCGGAAAAACTTCATGGAGGAGGCCAGGAAGATATGGGAAAGGGAGGGACTGCCCAAGCTGAGTCCGAAAACGCCCTGGTACGGCTACTCCCTGGGTTACTGGACCGAGGAAAATGAGGCGGAAGCCCGTCTGGCGCTGGAAGGCCGGTATTATGAAACCGGCGATAAATTCGGCAGCAATAAAGTGAAATCCTGATTTTAGGTACGCGAGCCCTTACTCGATGCTATGGCAGGATTTGCAAAATTTACGGGGGACCCCTCTGCCGATCCAGCGAAAAACCATCGAATGTTTGACACCGCATTTGGGACAGATACATTCAACTTTGTCTTTGCAGTCAAGGTCAAAGGTTGCGGCGTCATATTCTAAATCGTTGCTTGGCTGCAGTTCCAGATCGTTGCGGTATTGTAATCCTGCGCGAATTTTTCCACCCCTGATGTTAGACATATAGACCTCACGGTGTCAGCCGATTTAAGCCGTGGCGTTGAGTTCCGCACGGCAGAAGCAATTTGACGGCCGCGTTATGGCATTGGAAAATCAAAAAATCAATATAAATTATAACCTGGTCCTAAATATTGCGGTCCTGCTTCAGGAACTTTCCCGCATCATCCGGTCCAGGAGTGTTTTTAAGCTCTCGGGCCAGGGTTTGGGGGTTATCCCGAAGTTGTTTTGAATCCGGGTGCTGTCCAGTGCGGAGTAAGGGGGTCTGCGGGCTTTGGCCGGATAGTCTGCTGTTGAGATGGGTATGATCCGGCGTATCTTGAGGGGGCGGTACTGTATGGCCAGGTTAAACAGGGTTTCCGCAAACATGTGCCAGGTGGTCACGCCCTCGCCGCAATAGTGGTAAGTTCCCCAGGCAACAGGGGCTCCTTCTGATATTCTCCGGGCGATCCGCAGAATGCATTCGGCCAGATCGGCAGCACTGGTGGGGGAGCCGAACTGATCGGCGACGACGCTGACGACCTCCCGCTCGCGGCCGATCTGCAACATGGTCTTCACAAAATTTTTCCCGTAGAAGCCGTAGAGCCAGGATGTGCGGATGATGATGTGCTCGCGTAAAGCAGACCGGACCCTGTCTTCTCCCCGGGCCTGGCTTTGACCATAAACAGAAAGGGGGGATACGACATCATCTTCCAGATAGGGCGTTGTCTTGGTTCCGTCGAACACATAATCGGTGGAGATCTGGATAAGGGGAATGCGTGCCAGATGACAGCATCCGGCAAGATTAGCCGGGCCGGTGCTGTTGACGGCAAAAGCACGCTCCGGTTCGTCCTCGGCCTGGTCCACCCGGGTATAGCCGGCCGCATTTACGACCAGATCCGGTTTAACCGAATCGATGCTCTCTTTAACTTGAGATGGCTGCGTGATATCCAGCCGGGACGAACCGAATCCCCGGATATGGAAAGGATAGTCTTTCCCTTGCATTAAGATTTCTGAGCCCAGCTGTCCTTGGGCGCCGGTAACCAGAATTTTCACGATTTGCGGCCTGTCTGAGGAAGTTTGTCCGGCGGCAGATCCGAAAGGCAGGGGTATGTTCTGTCTTTTTCAGAAAGGATCGGGTTCTTTACCGGCCAGTTGATGCCAAGGCCCGGATCAGACCAGAGTATCCCTCCTTCGTCCCCGGGGGCATAAAGCGCTGAACATTTGTACAGCACATGGGCCGAATCGCTCAGTACGCAAAAGCCGTGGGCGAACCCTTCCGGGATGAAGATCTGATGCTTGTTTTGTCCGGACAGGTGAATTCCGAACCACTGTCCGAAAGTGGGGGAACCCGGGCGGATATCCACGCAGACATCGTATATTTCCCCGGTGATCACACCCACGAGTTTTGCCTGGGCCTGGGTCCTCTGGTAGTGAAGCCCGCGCAGGGTGTTTCGGACGGAAAAGGAGACGTTGTCCTGAACAAATATCCGGTTGATGCCGGACCGGGCATACCGCTCCCGGTGAAAAATTTCCACGAAAAAACCGCGGTCGTCCTGAAATACTTCCGGTTCGACAACCCAAACGCCGTCAAGGGGAGCAGGTCTGAGGTTCATGGCAGTCCTTGGTCATATTTTAGCATTTCCATCAGGTATTGCCCGTAACCGTTTTTCAAGAGCGGCCGGGCCAGGTTTTCCACCCGGGCGGCATCGATGTATCCCATGCGGAAGGCGATTTCTTCCAGGCAGGCGATTTTAAGGCCCTGCCGGCTTTCAATGGCTTCCACAAAGTTGGAGGCCTGCATCACGGCTTCATGGGTTCCCGTGTCGAGCCAGGCGATTCCCCTGCCGAGTTTTTCCACATGCAGCAGTCCCATTTTTAAATAGGCCATGTTCACATCGGTAATTTCAAGTTCACCCCGGGCCGAGGGTTTCAGTCCCGCGGCAATGTCCGTGACCTGGTTGTCATAAAAATACAGGCCGGTCACAGCGTAATTGGACAACGGCTTGGTGGGTTTTTCCATGATGCTGATCGCTTTTCCCGCAGCATCGAACGAGACCACGCCGTAGCGCTGGGGGTCTTTGACCCAGTAGCCGAAAACAGTTGCGCCCCGGGTTCTGGCGTTGGCTCTGGCAAGCTTTTCGGTGAGACCGTCGCCGTAAAAAATGTTGTCTCCCAGTATCATGCAAACGTTGCCCTGGCCGATGAAATGACGCCCGAGGATAAAGGCCTGGGCCAGGCCTTCAGGCCGGGGCTGCTCGATGTATTGGAAAGAAATCCCCAGCTGGGAACCATCGCCGAGCAGTTTTTGAAACAGCGGCAAATCATGCGGGGTCGAAATGATCAGAATTTCCCGGATACCGGCGATCATCAGCACGGAAAGGGGATAATAAATCATGGGTTTGTCATACAGGGGCAGCAGCTGTTTGCTGACCACCTGGGTGATGGGGTAAAGACGCGTGCCGGACCCGCCTGCCAGAATGATGCCTTTCATTATAGATCCTTTCAAAAAATCGGTTTACAGTTGCCGGTTTACAGTTCACAGTTTTTAAACCCGGAAACCGGTAACTGTTAACCGTTCTGTTGTATACTAAAGCCCTGAAAGGATTGCAACCGGGATATTTTTCATCATTTTTCGCTTGACATCTTATTCCCGTTATTGAATAAAAATAGACTTGTCAAAGGTCCGGTCTGTCCTGTCCTGTCTATGATGCGGCCCTCCAACTGTTCTTACGAATTAGTGTTCGTCCCTAAATGGCCCTTTTTGCGCCGGGCGGGGTTCTCCAACCAGTTGGCAAAAGGAGATGCTGAATATGAATGCGGAAATCCGGTCGAACCCCGACCTGGGAAACCGCCGTAGATGGCTTACGGCAGTAGCTGTTAATGTTGTCCATTGCTGCAGTCATTTGAATTCCCAGGGAATATCGATTCTCTATCCTATTCTGCGGGAACAATTCTCGTTCGGGTATACGGGTATCGGCCTGCTGTCCATTGTGAATCAGGCGGTGGAAGGCCCCATGCAACTTACCTTTGGCGTGATAACACGGTTCGTGAGCCGGATACGCATCATGGCCATCGGGACCATCCTGGCGTTCCTGGGGGTGGCCGGGATCGCGGTCTCGCAGAATTTTGCCCAGCTTGCCATCAGCCGGGCCGTGCGAGGCCTTGGCACCAGTCCCAACCATCCGGTGGGGGGCGCGCTGATGGCGGACAGTTTCCAGCATGCCAAATCGCGGGCTTTCGCCATCTATCAGACTGCCGGTAACGTGGGCGGTTTGATTGCCCCGATTGTCGTGGGAGGGCTGCTTTACTTTTTAGCGTGGCGGTCTGTCGTCGTTATAGTCGGTCTTCCAATTTTATTGGGAGGCTTACTGCTGCTTACCGTCCGGGGATCCCTGATCGATTCGGATTCGGGCCGGATCAAGAAACGTCACCAGGGATTGGGCCTGTCCGAATACGCGGTGGTGTTTCGTGAGCGAAACGCCATGCTCGTGGCCATGGTGATGATGGTGGGCGCCGCCGGCCGCGGTACCGGCTCCCTGAACAGCTATCTTGCCGCTATTCTGGTGGATCGGTTTGCCATCAGTCCGTCGGCGGCCGCCATCTTTGTCGGCGCCTATCTATTCGGCGGCTTAACCGGCCCCTTGACCATGGGATGGGTTGCGGATCGCACTTCCCCCCGCTTTGTCCTGAGCACCACGCTGGGGTTTGCCGCCGTCTTCGTATTGCTGATTCTTGTGCCTGGAACGGCCGGTCCCATGTTGTTTGTCATCACTTTTTTAGCAGGATTTTTTATCTATCCCCGCAGCAGTCTGACCCTGTCCATGCTCGTCAGTGCCATTCCCGACGATACCAGCGTGGATACCCTTTTGAGCATTTACCACACCTTTTCGGCCATTACCGGACCCCTGTGGCTCTTTCTGACCGGTTTCCTGGTGGATAGATTCGGACTTTCAACCGCCCTGGCTGTGATGGCGTGTTCCTATGTCGCAGGGATTATCATCCTTAACCTTATCAAACCAGATACTGAAAAGCAGGCGAATGCGGTAACAATTTAATACCTGAAGTATGATTTTCCCTTCCGGACCAGCCGGTTACTTCCACTGATCCGTCTATCGGCTCAAAATAAAGGTTTATCCGGTTGATGCGTACTTCTTCCTGTAATATTGTTTTTCTCAATTTTTTGCTCAATGTAACATTTCGTTTGGTAATAACAAAAAACCGTAGAACTCTAACCTAAAATGTGGTACTATAAGTATAACGGGTGAAGTTCACTAATTGACAAGTTGATCTAATGCGACTATTCTCCAAATGTCTGATATGAGAAAGAATAATGTCTGGGAAAAACAACAATAGTAATTAATGCCTTACGGCTTTGCTAATGTTATTTTTTGGTCAATTGAGACGACGGTTGAATTGGATTAACTGCACCTAACGTTTCGAGGTTTTCAAAATGCCTAAAAAATACCAAGCGACGCGACAGAGTAAGACTTCGCCTTCCACAGAAGTTCAAGGAATGGCGACGCATCGGCAGATTGATCCCAATATATTGGTTGCCCTGTTGGATTTAGGTCCAGCAAGGTCACTGATTGAGTCCATCGAGCAAAAGCGCCAAGGATCAAGACTGTTTTGTATTGTTTACAATGATAGAGGCCCTTTACATTTAACGACAATGTTGACGCCATCAGCACTAAAACCGTTGGAAGCAATTCTGTCCAGGGTAGGCAAAATGTCCAGCTTAGATGTATTCTTAAGGTCTACTGGTGGAATCACGGAGGTGCCTTGGCGTATAGTGACCCTACTGAGAGAGTTTTCGGACAGATTAGGCATAATTGTCCCAAGCATAGCTCTAAGCGGCGCTACTCACATTGCTATTGCAGGGGACGAGCTTATAATGACACCGTTCTCTGTACTTGGATCGGTTGATCCAACTAGAAATCATCCGCTCCTTCCAAAGGATGCGGTAGGCAAGCCAATCCCAACATCTGTTGAAGATTTGAAACATTGCATCAAGTTCATTCGTGAGCAATTGGGAGAGTCTGAAAAACAAAATTTGGCTCTGATAATTTCAGAGCTGTTTAAGTATATCAACCCTTTGGCCATAGGTGCGTTGGAGCAATCCTATAATCTGTCAAAGTTAATAACTAAGAAGTGCTTAACTACTCGAAAAGAGCCGCTTACCGATGAGAAGATAAATGGGATCGTTGACCAGCTGGCAGGCGGTTATTTTTCCCATTCGTTTCTGATTTCGAGAGCCGAAGTCGAGAAGGATCTTGACTTGCCTGTGACAAGACCGGATGCCGAACTCACCGAATTGATCTCAAGGCTTGAGAATCATTATGTTGAACGGTTTGAAAAAGAAATGCAACCACTTCCGGCACCGAATAGCAAACTTTTTGTTCGTTTAGGCGGTGTTATACAAGTAGCTGACAACGGATGGGCAATAGCTCAAATCATTAAACAAGATGGTCAACTGGTCAGTGATTCGTGGATACCTTTCAGTTAGGAGGCAGGATAATGACGAAATACGAAAATGCCATTGAATTTTCTCAAATAGAGAGTGAAAATTATACGCATGTTATTTTTGAAACACTCCAATTAGGATTTCCTGGAGGGGCCTCACCATGGGACATAGTAGTGCGGGAGCGTCCAACTGAGCCTTTGATAGAGCGAAGTCCGGAGGAGATAGAGAAATTACGGGAACATCCGCTGTTTGCCGGAAGTTAACCAATTAAAAAGTCTCCGACAGCACTATCGATGGAAGAAAGAATGGAGCGAAGGCTTTCGCCAGACAGAGGGCACAAGTTGTTTGTTGATACCAGTGCCTTCGTAGCGTTATTTGACAACGCAGATCAATACCACAAGCAAGCCGTGACATTCAGAGATACGTTCATTCTTCGTTACAAGCTTCGGCTTCTGACAAGCAATTACATTTATTCTGAAGCCATGTCTCGTCTCACGCACTTACCCATTAAAGTGTTGCAACAACTCGATGCGCTTATTCGCAATCCGCCGCTCGCTGGGGCTCCCATCGAGATAGAACAGCTTTGGGTTAAGAAAGATACTGTTGTCAAGGCAGTTCCCATATATTTTCGGTATATTGAGCAACGCTTTAGCATTACTGACTGTACAAGCCTTATCTTGATGGAGAAACACGACATTCGCGCAGCCTTCACGTTTGATGACCACTTCAAGATATACACTTACAATAAAGGGTATGGTGTTAAGGCAGGGTTCTGGAAACTACCTGAAATGCAGGATTCATATATGTCAACTTGAAGTAATACCCAATTCTACCGGACACTTATCAAAGTTGAATATGTCAAGAGATGAAAAGCAAACCCGTGTTGAGCTTATTGACCCTAAGATTTATGACTGTGGATGGCACGAGGCGCTCATCCGTGAGGAAAAAACACCGGGGGGCGCCGATATCATCGACGGCCGGCCAAGAAAAAGAAAAGGCCGGACGGACTACCTTCTTTGCATTCCGGTGATGGAAGGAAAACCGCCCTTGGCGGTTGCAGTCCTTGAGGCAAAAGCAGAAAACAAGCTACCGTCACTGGGTATTCAACAGGCTAAGGACTATAAGCAGAAATTTAATGTCCCGTTTGTGTTTTCAACCAATGGGCATCTTTACACGGAATACGCCGATGACACCGGAGAGATTAAGGATGCCCTTCCCTCGGCGCAGGCCAGGATGACGGTTATCTGGCGGCCTGTGAAATCGTTCGCCGAACTGTGGATCTGGATAAAAAAGAGATTACCCGGAACGATATTGTTCAGCGATCCGCTATTGACCCCTATACGGGCAAAAAGGTAAAACCCGAGGAAATCGAAGATCAATACACGGCCAGGGAGTATGAAATCAAACTCATGCTGGACGACCGGGTAAAGGCCATGAGTGAAGACTTGTTTCAGCTAATGCTGAAAACCGGCGGGCCCCATCAAAAAACCATCATCTTCTGCGCCCGGGATTCCCACGCCAACCAGATCATGATCGCCATGAACAACATCTATGAGAAATGGTGCCGGGAAAACCAGCGCACCCCGCGAGATTGGTACGCCTTTCAGTGCACGGGCAACCCGGACCTGCGTCCTTCCGCCGATAAGCTGATTCCGGATTTCAAGGGGTCTAAAAACGCCTATTTTATCGCCACTACCGTGGACCTGCTATCCACCGGTGTGGATATCCCCAACCTGGACAATGTGGTTTTTTTCCGCTACCTGGAATCCCCCATCAGCTTTTACCAGATGGTCGGCCGGGGAACGCGCACCGGCGAACCCCGGGGTTCGAAGGCCATGTTTCGCCTGTATGATTACACGAATACCACCCGTTTATTTGGAGAGGAATTCATCAGCAGGCCCGCCCCATCCAATCCCGACGAAGAAGCCGAAGGCGTTGAAAGCCCGGAAGGGGACTATGGAGAAAAACGACCCAAAAGGAAAATCATCCGGGTCAGTGAAGATCAATTTGTGGTACAGATCGAAGGGGAGGGCCGTTCCATCCTCTGTGAAGAAGACGGCAAGGAGGTCCTTGTGCCGGTGGAGGAATATAAACAACGGCTGGCCGACAAATTGGTCGATGCAGTACCTTCTGTAGACAAATTGCGTGAGACCTGGATCACGCCTGATCTGCGCAAAAGGCTGCTGTTAAACCTGCCCGGAGGCGAAGGCTCTGTGCGCTTAATCCGGGAACTGGATGATGCCCGGGAATGCGATCTATATGACATCCTGTCTGAATTGGGCTACGGTCTGGTCCCCAAATCCCGCAAAGAACGTGCCGCTGCCTTTTCATATAAAAATAAGGGTTGGCTGCGGGATTTTCCCGAAAGGACCGGCAAGGTGTTAAATGCAATCGCCCGGCAGTTTGAAAAAGGAGGCATAGAAGAGCTCGAAACCACGAACCTGTTTGATGAGTCGGAGGTCGTTGCAAGCGGCGGGTTTGATGCGCTGATAGGGCAGGTGATTGAACCTCAATTGTTGATTCAGGAAACGAAAGCGAGATTGTTGGCGTGATGGAAATGGGAAAAATTAAATTGCCCGATGGGTGGCAATGGAAGCGTCTAAAAGAACTTGGGAGTATATCTCAGGGTGGAACACCCAGAAAA
>JAUYIZ010000429.1 GCA_030688615.1 Desulfobacterales bacterium
GGCGCAGAATTTGATCACCCTGTTCTTATACGGCGCCACGGCATCTCCTGCAGGCCAGGCATGAAGATAATTTATATACCATTTTTTAATTAAAAGGAGGAAAAGCAATGCACGATGAGAATCACAGTTGGGACCATCAACACGGGGTGGACATGGTCCCGGATGAAGATCATCCCTTGTGGGCCAGTGACAGAATTGAGTTGACCAGCGCCGGGATCGATATCGGTTCGACCACGTCGCATTTGATGTTTTCCGAGATTGAACTTCGAAGGCAGGGACGGTCTTTATCCAGCCGGTTTCAAATTGTAAGGAAAAGTGTGGTTTACGAATCCGGAATTTTGCTGACTCCTTTTATTGACGGCACCACGATTGATACGGATAAATTATCCGAATTTATTGACAGATCCTACAAGGAATCCAAGATTGATCCGGCACAGATCCAGACCGGCGCGGTCGTTCTGACCGGAGAGGCGGCCAAAAAAGACAATGCCGAAGCCATTGCAAAACTTTTTTCGGCCCAGGCCGGCAAGTTTGTATGTGCCACGGCCGGGCACAAAATGGAAGGCAGAATGGCGGCTTACGGTTCAGGGGCGGTCGAGAAATCCCTCGGGGAATACGGCGCGGGAATTACGGTAATGAATGTCGATATCGGGGGCGGCACCACTAAGATCGCCGTTATCGAAAAGGGGACGTTAATCGATGCCACAACCATCAATGTGGGTGCGCGTCTGGTAGCTCTGGACGAATCGAATAAGATCACCCGTGTTGAAGATGCGGCCAAAGTCGTTGCCCAAAGCCTCGGTTTACGCATCGGTCTGGGCCTTGAGCTGAAAAGTGAGCAACAGGCGCAAATGGCCACGGCGCTGGCCGATTCGCTGATGGAGCTTGTGGAAAGAAAAGAACTGTCAGCCCTGACCCGGAAGCTGCTGCTGAACCCCCCACTGTCATTTTCCGGTAAAATTCAGTCCATTATTTTTTCAGGGGGTGTTTCCGAGTATATCTATGGCTCTGAAACCAAGGGGTTCGGCGATCTGGGCGCCTTGCTGGCCAAGGAAGTCATGCGGCATTTGAACAAACCCGGGTTCGACATTCCCATTGAAGCCCCGGAGCAGAAAATCAGGGCTACTGTGATCGGGGCATCCCAGTATACGGTTCAGGTCAGCGGGAGCACAATTTTTATTTCCAACGATGACATCCTGCCCTTAAGAAATCTTCAGGTGGTTTCCCTGCGGCTTAAAAGAGAAGATCTTTCCGGCGGCCGAATCGAAGAGCATATTCACCAGACCCTGCAAAAACACGATCTGACGCCCGGGGAAAGTCCGATTGTCCTGGCCATTCACTGGCCTTTTGAACCTTCCCATGAACTTCTCAGCACCCTGGTAAAGGGCATACTCTCGGCGTTGAAAGATGCCGTTGAAAAAAACATGCCCCTGGTTCTGGTGTTTGACGCGGACATCGGACGGCTGGTGGGCAACATGCTGCGCTATGAACTTGGCGTGACCGGTTCTCTGGTTTCCGTGGACGGCGTGGAACTTCAGGATTTCGACTATATCGATATCGGAGAGCAGATGCCGGACCAGCATGTGGTTCCCCTGGTGATCAAGTCTCTGGTCTTTAGATAGGCGCTATCCGCAAATAACCCTTTTACCCAATCTGAAATTGTGGTATTTGATTTTGAAACAAGGTCCGGAGGCTCCTGAGGCAGGGCCGTGAAATTTATCAAAAAGGGGGAGGACAGTGTTAACCATTAAAAAGCTGAAAAAAAACTTTGTAATGGACAAGTCGACCGTGCAGGCGGTAAAAGGGGTTGACTTGGAACTGGCCGAGGGTGAATTTTTTGTTCTTCTGGGAGCCAGCGGTTCAGGTAAAAGTACTATTTTAAGGTGTGTGGCAGGTCTGGAACGGCCCGAATCCGGCGAAATGATCATCGGTGACAAGGTTGTTTATTCTTCGGAAAGAGGAATATCCGTGCCGGCTTACCAGCGGTCGGTGGGCATGGTTTTCCAGTCCTATGCCATCTGGCCGCACATGACCGTGGGAAAGAATGTATCTTTTCCCCTGGAACAGGGAAGAAACAAGCTGCCCCGCAACCAGATCAAGGGTGCCGTGCAAACCGCCCTGGCCAAGGTAAAGCTTGCCGATCTGGAAAATCGTCCGGCGCCCCTGCTCAGCGGAGGTCAGCAGCAGCGGGTTGCCCTGGCGCGGGCGCTGGTGACCAATCCCACACTGTTCCTGCTGGATGAACCCTTGAGCAACCTGGATGCCAAGCTGCGGGAAGAAATGCGCTTTGAGCTCAAGGAACTCACATCCTCACTGGGGATCACCACCCTTTATGTGACCCATGACCAGCTGGAAGGCCTGGCCATGGCCGATCGGATCGGCGTAATCCTGGAGGGCAATATCCTGGAAGTCGGCCCGCCCCACGAGATTTATTCCCAGCCGAAAACACGCAAAGTCGCGGAATTCATGGGGACTAGCAACATGATATACGGCAAGGTGACCCGGTGCGAGTACCCGATCGGAACCGTGGAAACCGGTATCGGCGCCGTGGAAGCCGCGCTCTGCGCCGGGCTGCAGGCCGGATCTGAAATCGCCATTTCCATCCGGCCCGAAGATGTTGAGGTCCATATCGATCAGCGCCCTTCGGGCAGCAATGTCTTTGAGGCCGTAGTGGAAAACGCCGTATTCCTGGGCAGCAATATCAATGCCAAAATCATGGTAAAAGACAAGATGTTCCTGTCCATTTTAAAATCCAAAAAACTTCTAAGCAAGGGGCAGAAGGTCTGGATTCAGTGCGTTGCGGAATACTGCATCGCAGTCAAGTAGGGAGGATTGATCCGGTTCCAGGGGATTTTTATGGGCGCTCGCCACAAGGGGGGGGCCTCCGGGCGCCATGCCGACGGCTCTGACGCCGAAAAGGGAAAGAGCGGCAAGAAGCGAGACCTTTGAAAAATGTCA
>JAUYIZ010000005.1 GCA_030688615.1 Desulfobacterales bacterium
GGTGATAAGAAGGCCTCGTCCAATTGTCCGGCCGTGATCCCCGGCTTTAATATCTTGAAGGCATTGTTGAAAGACTCCCGGGCGACATCAAATATCTCTCGCCATTCTTGATCTGGCTGGTTTACGCAAAACGGTTGGTTGAATTGAGATTTGTACCCGCAAAAACGCGCGTCAAACTCAGTGAGGATGACGTCACCGCGCTCCAGCGGCTTTTGCAGCATAATCGGCATACGCCCGGCGTGAGTGACGTCCTTCCCGGAACTGTAGTAGAGGTTCGAACCAGGCTCGCAACCGTTGAGAAACAGGGTATCCCAGATCTTAGTTTTTACTTCATTATCCAAAACACCGACTTTGGCGGTATTCGCGACGGCCTGGATGACTTTCTCCCCTACCTCGCAGCCGAATTCAAAACATCTGATTTCCGCTGCGCTCTTTATTCTTCTCGCCTGTTCGACGATGTCTGTACCATCCTTGAAAGCAGCATTCGGAAAGCGCTGACTTAGGGCAAGATAGGTTGCAGCGGGAAACCCTAACTCGCCATAGTAGCCCGAGAGCCCGACTATGCCTATACTGCCTTTTTCCAGATGCAGTTCCACGAGTCTTTCAGATACGGCTTGGCTGTAAGCCGGATGGCCGGAGCGACAATCCTGTACCCAGAGCTTCTCAGGTCTTCCCATAAAGAGCAATAGTGTCGGATCACCACTCAGCGGAAACACCATATAACCATCTTTACCAAGAGTGACGTTGGACAGGTACTTCAGGTTAGCATTGAGATTATGGGTGCCGCTGCCGTAAGCGATAAGGCAATCGATGCCTTGTTTTTTCATACCCTCGCGAATCTTCTTCCACCGTCTGTCGCGCTCTTGCTCGTCCAGTGTCACTGTAGTCATCGATTTACTGCTCCTTCTTTTTTTTGATAAGGTGTTGCTTGTTGATGGTCTGAATATAGGACAAGCGGTTCTGTATATCAAGGGAAAATCGGCAAAAAAATGTGGGATGCTATGCCGATGATGGCGGAGGGAATATGTCGGGGCGCGTAGATGTGATCATTAGGTATCATGAGGTGGAATGGAATGATAAAAGGACATTGAGTCCAAAGGGCTATGCCCTAAGGCGGCCGGCGCTATCCGGCCTGGAAAACATTCAGATAGGCGTGGCTGCGCTCAGAGCCCACAGGAGCGGCGATCTCGGGGTAAGGCATACAAGCCCAGAGGCTTGGCAAAGCGGATGCCGGCCTGGACCGGTCTTTTAACCCACGGGACAGGCAGCAAGCGCCGAACAGGATAACCCTGATTTCTATTGAGCGTGGGGGGAATAGAAGGGGGAGTAAAAAATACGGCAAAAATAAAAAGGGCTTAAAAATTTATCTAAGCCCTTGGTATTGTTTTGGTAGCGGGGGCTGGATTCGAACCTATGACCTTCGGGTTATGAGACCGATAAATAGATTTGCTGGCAACCTGTTTAGGGAAGATAAAAATGAGTTGTCCTAATCTACATACAGAAAAATATTATAGCCGTTCTATTAAAAAATAAACATTTGATGATTTTTCATTATTCTATTTCAGGGCTGCAATAGTGCTGCAAAATAAAAATGGGGTCACAGATATAAAAATGTAACCAATTGATTTAATTGGTGCGCCCGGTCCGACTCGAACGGACGACCTACGGATTCGAAGTCCGGCGCTCTATCCAGCTGAGCTACGGGCGCCCCTGAAAAAAAGTGGGGTGAGTGACGGGGCTTGAACCCGCGACAACCGGGGCCACAACCCGGTGCTCTACCAACTGAGCTACACCCACCGCATTGGGTTGTTTCTAACAAACCCTGCCCTTCTTTTCAAGATGTTTTTCATGATGCGGACTATTTTTTTAAGATTCCGGCTGATAATGCCGTGAAGTTGATATTGACCCGGGATGCCTTCTGTAATAAAAAAATATTGAAAGATCATATTCAGCGGTTTAAGGTGTCATCCGATCGGCATGGCATCATATGCCCCGGGGTATTTTCGCGGCAAACAATCAAAACAATACTGGAGCGCCTTTTCATTGAAACCCATTATACTTGGAACCGCCGGACATATTGACCATGGAAAAACTTCTTTGATTAAATCCATAAGCGGTATAGATACGGACCGGTTAAAAGAAGAAAAGCTTCGCGGGATCACCATTGAGCTCGGCTTTGCATCCATGGTGCTTCCCAGTGGCCGGCACCTGGGGATCGTAGATGTGCCGGGGCATGAAAAATTTATCAAAAATATGGTCGCCGGCGCCACCGGCATTGATCTGGTGGCCATGGTCATTGCCGCCGACGAGGGCGTTATGCCCCAAACCCGGGAGCACATGGAGATCTGCGGTTTGCTGGGCATAAAGCACGGCATTGTCGTCCTGACCAAGGCGGACCTGGTTGACACAGAATGGTTGGACCTCGTTGCAGAGGATATCCGGGACTTCACCCGGGGTACCTTTTTAGAAAATGCCCCTTTTGTTCCGGTTTCCTCCACCAAAGGAACCGGCATCCCGGAATTTATTCAAGCCCTCGACAAGCTCAGCGACCTGATCCCCAGTCGCTCGGCCAGCGGAATTTTTCGCCTTCCCATTGACCGCGTCTTTACCATCAAGGGATTCGGGACGGTGATCACCGGAACCCTGATTTCCGGGCGCGTGCAGGTGGGAGACCCGGTCATGATATATCCCTCCGGCATAAAATCAAAGGTCCGGGGCATTCAGGTTTACAACCAGAACGCCACCACCGCTGAAGCCGGCATGCGCACGGCCATCAATTTTCAGGCCCTGGACAAAGCTTCAATCCTGCGGGGAGAAGTGGTCAGCACCCCCGGCGCCCTGCGGACCAGCTATATGGTCGATGTATGGTTTCATTTTGTGGGCAGCAATAAAAAGCCCATCAAAAACAGGACCCGAGTCAGATTTCACACGGGCACCAGCGAGATCATGGGCAACCTCATCCTGCTGGACAAAAAGGAGCTCCAGCCCAATGAATCGAGCGTCGCCCAGATCCGGCTCGATGCCCCCGTGGCCATCGTAAAGGACGACCGGTTTGTCATCCGGAGTTACTCGCCCATCCGGACCATCGGCGGCGGCCAGGTTTTAAACCCCATTCCCCAGAAACATAAAACCTTCAAGGCCGAAATTATTGCCGGCTTACAGGGCCTTGCCGGCAACACGCCCCAGGAAATCATTTCGCACCACCTTCAACAGGCGGGTGACCAGGGCCTGGGCCTTTCCGATCTTTCCATCATGAGCAACCTGCCGGACAAAGACCTGCAACAGGCCCTGCAAAACCTGCAGTCCCAGAAAATCATTCTCCTGTTCGACCGGGAAAACCACAGTTACGTCCATCAGGATAACTTTGAAAAACTTAAGGGAAAAATTTCCGCCCTGATAGGGGACTATCATGACGCAAATCCGCTCAAACCGGGCATTTCCAAAGAAGAACTCAAATCCAAATTTCCATCCTATCTCAATGTAAAGCTCTTTTTCATGACGCTGAATCAACTGATAAAAGACGACAAGATTACCCAGCAAGAAGACCTGGTGCGGCTCACCGGTCATAGAGTTTCCCTGGGAATCAATCTGGCGGACATCAGCAAAAAGATCTTGAATATCTACCAGGAAGGCGGGCTTACGCCGCCTTATTTCCGGGAGGTCTGCAAAGATTTTGACATGGATGCCGGAACTGCCAAGGACGTGCTGTTGTTGCTCGTCAATGAAGGATGCATGGTCAAGATAAAGGAAGACCTGTACTTTCACAGCGATGCGCTGAACGCGGTCAGGCAGCGGCTGGTAGACTTCCTTAAAACCCATGGGGAAATGACCACCTTCCAGTTTAAGGAAATGACCGGTGTGTCCCGAAAGTACCTGATCCCCCTGATGGAATATTTTGACCAGAAGAACCTGACCATCCGCGTGGGGGATGTTCGAAAATTGAGGACGAACCTCTAAGCTGTTTTGTCTCTTGTAAACATTCCCGCCAGCGGCCGGTTCGATCAGGAAGCCTTCAGGGTTGTTTGATGATCATCCAGAACCTGATGGCGGTTCGCCCTGTTGTTTTTTCAATTCCGCTGACGGCCACGCGGTTGATCCGCTGCTGAAGCGACTCGGCCCCGTCAACCTTCAAATAATCCCCGGAAAGTTTCCCTTTCCGCCACCCCAGCTCGCTGATGTAGATGCCCAGGGTTTCCGGGCGATACCGCCCGGGATAAAGCAGCCGGGCCCCGAAATGCCCGATGGGGCCCCCCCGGTAAGGTTCGATGGATGGATCATGCGACTTTATCGGCAGATCGACTCTTTGCAAAACCTTCCGGAAATGATCCAGCGTGGACCATTCGCGTCCCAGAATCGGCTCCCGGGGGATTCTAAACACAGGCGTATCTGCGCTTACGGGACCCGGATCCTGGGAAAAAACGGCTTCATAGCCGAGCCGCATGGCCTCATCAATCAATATTTCATTATATTCCCCGTACGGGATGGCAAAATATCGAGGCGTTTGCCCCAAATTGCTTTTAAAGGCCATGATACTTTTACCGAGATCATCCCTGATCCGTTCCCGGTAACTTTTCCGGTCCGCGCCCGCGGGAATGTCCCCCATACGGCCATGGGAATAACTGTGATCCTGAAAATCGACCCCTTCGGATTTCAGCCGTCGGACCTGATCCCAGGTTAAGCTGCTGCGATACCCTTTATCCACGGGTTCCGTTGGGAGAAAAACCGTAAAAGGATAACCGAATTCCCTTAAAACCGGATATGCATTGGCATAAAGACTCTTGTATCCATCATCGATGGTGATCACCACCTGGCGCTGGTCAACAGCGCCGCGTTCCCGGATCATATCGACAAGCTTTGAAAGGGGAATCACCCGGTAGTTGTTATCTTTCAGATACCG
>JAUYIZ010000020.1 GCA_030688615.1 Desulfobacterales bacterium
CGCGCAACTTAGGCTTGGTGGATTCTACACCTGGAGTGTCGTAAAAATAGTACCGCTGCTTCACCGGCCGCGGCTTTTTTTGCTGGTGAGCATGCTGGCCAGCGCGATCTTGTCTGCCGTATTGGCAAATGACATTGTATGTTTTGCTTTTACGCCGGTAATGGCCCTTTCCTTGATGGAGGCGAAATTGAATCCTCTCCCGTTTCTTCTCGGGCTTGCGGTATCGAGCAACATCGGCTCGGCGGCAACGATCATCGGCAATCCGCAGAATATGCTCATCGGCCAGGTAGGCAACCTCGATTTCGCAAAATTCTTTTTCTGGTGCAGCCCGCCGTCGCTTATCGCCCTTTGTGTCGGTTATCTCGTCATATTGTGGATATACCGGGACAGATTTTATAATCCGGAAGGAAAGAAAAGCGTTGGCAGAGGGGACCCGCGGCCGGCTTTCGACAGATGGCAGACTTCAAAGGGAATCTTTGCCGTTGTTATCCTCATGGTGTTGTTCTTTTCCTCCCTGCCCAGGGAGATATCGGCTATCAGTATTGCAGGCTTGTTATTATGCAGCCGGAAAATGAAAACCAGAGATATTCTTGTATTGGTCGACTGGCACCTGATTACATTATTTTGCGCTCTGTTCATCGTCATCCATGGTATTTCCCAGGGCGATTATCTGAACATCATTGTGGATCGACTTTCCCGGTGGGGTTTGGGCCTGCAGAGCCTGCACGTGCTGGCAGGAATATCAACGATATTAAGCAATTTTGTCAGCAATGTGCCGGCGGTCATGCTGCTGGTCAAGTTCCTTGATCCCCTGGAACCGGCCCAATGGTACACGTTGGCCGTCTCGACCACTTTCGCCGGCAACTTGTTTCTTCTGGGCAGTATCGCCAATCTTATCGTTGTGGAACAGGCGGATAACTTGAATATCAAAATAAGTTTTGCGCAACATGCTGCGGTTGGAATTCCGGTAACCCTTTTGTCGCTGCTATGTTTAGTCGGTTGGATTCGAATCGCCGGATGACAGCTCATGTTCTCATGGTTTGTCAGGTTAAAACGGCCGGCCATATCAAAGGGTTTGAGTCCGGATATCCTGTGAACCGAATAGATCTTAAAAGGTATTCGTCCCGTCACAACGGCCCTGGAAAATCAATGGACCTTTTCCCTCTTTCGGGAGCCTTTACACTCCCTCCTTTTTCTGATACATTCTCTATCATGTTTTATCGATCGAAAGGAGAAGAGAATGAAAACGAGATCTGGCATCGTGTCTTTTCCATTGCGGGGGGCTGCCGTCTTGTTCGGGATGGCGTTTTCGTTGTCGGCCGTCATGGTCGAGGCGCAAACACCTTACTATGCAGACAAGTCCATAAACATTGTCATCGGATCGCGGGTTGGAGGCGGCACGGATACCGCCGCCCGCATTACCGCAAGACTTTTACCAAAATACATTCCGGGGAACCCCCGTATTATTGTGCGTAACATGCCGGGTGGCGGCGGCGCCATTGCCGGCAATATTTTCTACCATAAGGCGAAACCCAACGGTCTCGAGCTCCTGCAAGCCTCTTCCGGTGCGATGGGGCTGCAGTTAAGGGGCCGTGACATTGTAAAGTTCGACTTTTTGAAAATGCCAACCATAGGACATATAGCCCGTGGAGGAAATGTTCTGGTGGTCCGCAAGCTGGCCTTGCCGCGCCTGGCCGATTCCAGCGCAAACCCGGTTGTGGTGGGCACCCAGGAGGGCGAGGAAAGCTGGCAGGCGATGACCCTCTGGGGCAAGGAGTTTTTGGGCTGGAACCTGCGCTGGATACCCGGATATACGGGCGGAAGCGATATGGCGCTGGCATTTGAACGGGGTGAAATCGATGTTTATTCGCCGTCCAGTGCGGCGGATATCAACCGCTACCTCGAAAGCGGCGAATTTGTCGGGCTGACGCAGCAGGGAATGCTGGGGGGGAACCACCAGTTTAGGCGGCGGCCGGACTTTCCGGACGTGCCGACATTCATCGAGACCTTAGGAGACAAGAAACCCACCGGATTTGCTTGGCAGGCCTACCTGTCCTTCACCGGCACGACCTTTGTGGACAAGTTCCTGTGCCTTCCTCCTGGCACACCGGAAACCTATGTTGCCACGCTGACGGCGGCCTTTGCCAGCATGGCCAAGGATCCTCAGTTTGATACGTTTGTGAAAAGAATGCTTTCCGAAGTGTATGATGTCGGTGTCGGCCGGGAAACCGTTCAACTCTTGAAGATGGTGCTTGATGTTCCGCAAGAAGCCAAGGATTACAGCAAAACGCTGCAGCACAAGTTTGGCATTAACTAGAGATTTTTGGTTGCCGCCGGCAACGGGGAGAAATGGGAAAGTGAAAAAGGCACGAGCTCTAAGCCAGGGAAGGGGGGATAGGTCATTATATCCGGACCGAACATGGGCGTGAGCCCTAAAATCAGATGAGGCGAGTCGGTGAAGGCAAAACAGGGTTTCATTTTAAAAAGAATGAATGAAAGGATGCGCTATGAAAAAGAAAACATTATTAAAACTGGGCGGGGGTATGTTTTTAATCTTGTTGTTGGGGGCAATTCCATTCACGGGCTCCCATGCTCAAGAAGCGGCGGTGCCTGCCCGGGAGCCGTTTCGGATTGAGATTTATTCTTTTATGCCGGGATCGGGTACTTATGTCATGGGAGTTGCATTGGCAGATTTGATAAACAAACACAGCAAATGGCTCAAGGCTACCGCTGTAGCATCGAGAGGGGCTACAATCAATACAGGAGTGCTGGCCAAAGAACCGGCCAAGAGAAAGAATACCCTTGTCTGGGCTAACTTTTCCGACCATTTTTTGGCAAGTACAGGCAGGCTCCAGGGCATGGCTGGTATTAAATATAACACATTAAGGGTTGTAACGCTGGTGGGCCTTATCGGCAATGGTGCGATCACCCTTGATCCCGATATCAAGAATATCAGAGATTTCTCAGGTAAAAGGTATGCTCTGGGTCCCAAGGCTGTATGGGGTATGAATACAAAATTCAGGGCGCTGTTCCAGGCGGCCGGTATTGACGGCAAAATGAAGTATGAGAACATGGACTTTGACAAATCAAAAGACGCTCTCCGGGATGGTTTGGTAGATGGGATGCATGGCGGGTCCTTTTATATAGGAAATGGGAAATGGGTTGGAAATCCATCCTTACAGGAGCTTCTTATGACCAAGGATGTTAATTTTGTTCAATGGAACCAGTCGGATGCCGAAAATGCCGCAAAGTTGCTGAATGTTCCGGCCGAGCTTGTGTTCCCGCAATATATTGTACCCGCTGGTAAATTAGGTCCAAAACAACGGGTTCCCTGGACAGTAAATAGCAGCTACATGTTGTGGAGCGCGGATGTTGAAATGCCCGATGACGTGGTCTATGAAATATGCCGCGTAGTATATGAGAATTATCAGGAATTTGGGAGATTTCACATTACGGGAAAAGCCATAAGCAGGGAGACGATGTCGAAAAGTGAGTCCTCGGACCCAAAGTATGTGCATCCCGGCGCCCTGAAGTTATATCGAGAGAAGGAACTTGCACTCGGGCCTATAAAATTAGACTAACCCCCATGCCCGGGTCGGGCACAACGAAGGATGAAAATGGTTATTTACATATAAATCGTATCAAATAAATGATTCTGAGTATGTAGATGCAAAACGCCAAGACCCAAAAAGGTCTCCCTGTCGATGGAGTAACCATTGCGATTACCATCGTCGCGCTTGCAATGGTCATTTATCACATGACGTCGGCTCAGTACATAATTCAAAGCGCTGAATTATTTCTCAATACTCATATTGGCATGGCTTTAATATTGGTCTTTTTGGGCAAAGCCCAATATGCCCGGGGAATAAAGCGCCACCTGACCTTGCTGGCGGTTTTATTGTCTGTTGCCGCCACGGGGTATGTGCAGATTTTTTATACTGAGTTGACAGACCGTGTCTGGTTCAATACGCCCCTGGATCTTTTCGTAGGGGTCATATTGATTCTTCTGGTCCTGGAAGCGACCCGGGAATCCTTCGGTCTTGTCTTGCCCGTCATGATCCTGATAATTGTCATCTTCCCGTTTTTCGGCCAGTATTTTCCCGAGCCTTTTAACTGCACCGCGTTAAGTATTTCCAAAACCATCTCCAACTTGTCAATCGGTCTCAGCGGAATTTATGGGACTGTTCTTTCAGTGTCAGCCAACTATATATTTTTATTCATCCTGTTCGGCAGTGTTTTGCAGGGAGCCGGCGCGACGCGACTCTTCACTCAGATTGGCGGATTGGTCGGCGGAAAGCTGAGGGGCGGAGCCGGCTTAACCGCCGTTGTGTCCAGCGCTTTATTGGGGTCAGTTACCGGGAGCGTGGCAGCAAACATAGCCATAACCGGCTCCTTTACGATACCTCTCATGAAAAAGATGGGCTATTCCCCGGAAGAGGCCGGCGCCATAGAGGCTGCTGCATCGAACGGCGGACAAATCATGCCCCCTATCATGGGTATAAGCGCCTTTGCAATGGCGGCCATCACCGGAATACCATATATCAACATCGTGGTCATGGCTATCATACCAGCATTACTATACTTTATATCTGTCGGAGCCTATGTGCAGCTTCGAGCGATGAAAAGACAATTGACTCCCACCAGAGAAGAAGTGGACGTCAGAGAGCTCTTGTTATCCCTGCCCGTATTCCTTTTTCCTTTTGGTGTAATCATCGGCCTTTTGGTTATGGATTTCAGTGTGGCCTATGTTGCCTTTTGGTCAATCATCAGCACATTGGCGGTGAGTTTGGCCCGCAAGAAGGGGCGCTCAAGTTTAAGAGAAATTATGGAGGGATTTATTCAAGGGGCTAAAGAAGGCGCTAAGATCGCAGTAATGTGTGGTGCTATAGGGCTATTTTTAGAAACATTCATAACAAGCGGCCTGGGTATTAAACTGGCGGCCGGGATAGAAACCTGGAGCGGCGGGCATCTGTTTCCGGCATTGGTCATCATAGGGATGATTTGCGTCCTTATGGGTATGGGTGGTCCGGCAATGACAGCTT
>JAUYIZ010000021.1 GCA_030688615.1 Desulfobacterales bacterium
TCTGTGAAAGGATGTGTTCATAAATGTTTTTGAAAAAGTGGAACGGTTGAGGTGGCAGCCCGTGGTGTTGTCTTGTTTTACAATGCAGCTGATAATAAGATTTTGTTGATTTAAATGTGCCGGAGAAGTCAACCCGAATACCTTGTTTTTCCGCTTTTTTAATGTTCCTTTGAGTGCTGTTTTTAAAATTGCTGAAAATATCCCCCGGGTTTTTTTTTAGATTCAGAATATGCGTGTAGAAGGTCGAGTACGGGACGCCGCTGTCGCCGCCCCTGATTTCCAGGCTTTTCCAGCCGGAAATTTTACCGTGTGGAACCACATGGTTGACAATTTTTTGGAAATTTTCCCGGGTGGATATAATCGGCGGACAGAAATCCGTAAAGGGGAGGGCGACTCCCCGTTTGCCGGTCAAGAAGCTGTTGATTTCCATCACCGGTATCAAGTTTTCTACCTGTCCGTTATCCATGGAGGCAAAATAGACGGGTTGATAGCCGTAGGATTCGCAAAGCACCTTGGCCCATGCGGATGTGTGGAAAAAGGAGCTTTCCGGATTTGCTGACAGTTGTTCGTCCCAGCCGGGGCAGGTGAGGGGGTTGATGATTTGAAGAGACATGATAGTGATTAATTAATTTTTTCCGTTAAGGCCGTTTTTTGTAACTTCTCAATAAGTCCAGGTAATACGCCTGGATTCCCGCCTTCGCGGGAATGACGAATATACCAAAACCACTGTCATTCCCGCGAAGGCGGGCGCTTCTAAAGCCTTGGCGCAATCCAGTGAAATGGTATGGTACCCGACTACCCGGACTTATTGAGAATTTGCCGTTTTTTTACCTATCCGTTTACAAAACCGCTGGTCGATCCAGACTATGGTGAAAGCCATGGACAGAAAAACTGCCCAGCTGATGAGGATGTGGGGTTGGGGCTCGGCCATTTTCGGCCCGAAAAGATATGTCAGGACGAATATGGCGGTCAGCCGGAAGATACTGGCAGCGATCGAGATGGGAACGGTCATCAGGATGGTTCCCAGGCGACTCCGGAACGTGGTTTTGAATAAAAATGCATAGGCCGTGCCGAAAACCATGAAAGAAAGCAGATACCGGATGCCGCTGCAGCTCAGGGCCACCAGCATGTCGGCGTTGTGGAGCTGGATCTTCCAGCCTTCGTGGTAAAAGGAGATGCCCAGCAAAGAGATCATCAGCCGGCTTCCTGCGAATGACAGGTGCCGGATGGAATTTGCAAGGTAATTGTAAATGTCCGGGGGAATCGGGCTCATGGCGGTCAGAAAAATAATCGGGAAATAAACCGCTTTGAAAAAGCTCCTGCCGGAAATTAAGATAACCGCGCCGGCAAGAAATGCTATGAACCCGAGAAACTCGACGTGAAAAATGCCGGTTTTTAAAAAGTAAGGCATCACACCCGCCCCCAGTAAGGGAAGTCCAAAATAGTCAAATCGGAACGGAATCCGCATGAGTTCTTCCCGCTTATCCCAGATATAAAATGCCGATATGAAGGGGACAAACAATCCGTGAGAGCTCCCGTCGCGGTGCAATACGGCGAGCGTTACCTCTGTCAGGGGTAAACGAAACAGGGTGAGCCCGGCCAGAAGGAGCAGGCCGGCTGCGATCGCTAACCGAGATACCACTTTAAGGCCATCTGTTTGGATCGATTTGGGTATCATGAATGTGCTGGTTTGTGGAAGAGTCATTTTTTTCGGATGACCTTTGCCGGGTTGCCGGCAACGACCGCATTGTCCGGAACGTCCCGCACCACGACGCTGCCCGCACCGACAACGGCATTGGCGCCCACCGTGATGCCGCACAGCAGCGTTGCGTTCGACCCGATGGATGCGCCCTTTTTAACCCGTGTGGGGACGACCTGCCAGTCAGCTTCGGTTTGAAGCTCACCGGCGGCGTTGGTGGATTTCGGGTATTTGTCGTTGATAAACATCACCCCGTGGCTGACAAACACATCATCTTCGATGGTAACGCCTTCACAGATGAAGGTATGGCTCTGTATCTTGCAGCGCTTGCCGATGGAAGCGTTTTTCTGTATTTCGACAAAGGGGCCGATGCGGGTGTCGTCACCAATCCTGCAGCCGTACAGGTTGATAAAATCGTTCAGAGTTACGTTGTTCCCGAGGATGACATCCGGGGATATTTTTTTTGTTTTCATAGCGAACTGACGTTCGAGTTTTAAGGTTTAAGATTTAAGCCTGATAATCTTGTAAAAGTCATAATTTGCCATGATTCTCATTCCCGGCTTGACCCGGACTCTGTATTTTTAAGTGGTTCTGGACTCCGGCCTTCGCCGGAGTGACAGGTTTTGGGCGCTTTTTAAAAATTGGAATCAGGTGAGTTTGACCGGGGTTCCCCGTTTTTCCAAGGACTTTTTGGAGGCCACCAGCACCTTGACCACTTCAAGGCCTGCTGCGCCGTCCGTCAGGGGCTTTTTCCCTGTATTTATGCAGTCGGCAAAATGATCCGTTTCCAACTTCAGGGCTTCGGTGTCGTCGATTTTCGGTGCGTACATGTCTCCTACGCGGTACTGCACGTTGATGTGATACAATTCCTCTTTGGTGGGGGTCAGATCCACGCCTTTGTCGTAA
>JAUYIZ010000045.1 GCA_030688615.1 Desulfobacterales bacterium
CTCAAAATTTAATCCTCAAAATACTTCGTGTATTCCTCCGGTTAAATTTTTCGCCTTTCTTGCAATGGAACAAAATTGTTCATTTTTCAAAGGCCTATCTAAATTACGTTAGAGCCTCGGGGACGAAAATGGGTCATTGAATCTTCAGGAACAATTCTTCATAAGAAACCAGGTCTTCCAGAATTTCCAGTTGTGTTTTTTGACTGTTCTCAACCGCGCATCGGAGGCATAAACTGCAATATTTTTTACAGATGGGGTCCTTGATGCTGAAGTCTCCAAAACATTCAACGTAATCATCCAGCGCCGTTTCCTTCCTGAATTTTTTTCTCATTCCATATCCTTTAGCCACAATAATATCAGTAATTAGAATATAAACATCTATCTTGATTTGTTAAGGTATGTCAACAAATTTTCCTCTTGTCTGCGATTTGGTGGAAAATTTTCCGGTGACACGGCGATCATCGTTTGGAGTTTTTCAATCAGGCCGGCAAGGCTGGGTGCATCCTGAGCGCATACGGGAAAACCGCCGAGCTGGTCACGCAGTTGATCGATTCTTTCTTTTTCAACCCGGTCCTGTTTGTTCAATACACGGATTATGGGGATATTCTGCAGATTCAAATCCGAAAGTATCCTTTCAACAGCCTCGCGTTGGGCATTAAAGTCCGGATTGCTGATATCGATGACGTGAAGCAGGATATCGGCGCTTTCAAGTTCCTCTAAAGTTGCGCGGAAAGCCACCATCAGATCTTTGGGCAAATCTTTGATGAACCCCACCGTATCGGTAATGATCACCTCGATATCTTTGGGGAATTTCAGCCGCCTGCTGGCCGGGTCCAGGGTGGCAAAAAGTCGGCTTTCAGCCAGCACGTCACTTTTTGTCAGGGTGTTTAACAGGGTGGATTTGCCCGCATTGGTATATCCGACGATGGATATGACGGGAAGGCCGCGCTTATGCCGTTTTGCCTTTTGGTGTTTCCGGCGCATGCGAACTTCAGACAGGGATTTTTCCAGCCTGACAATGCGTTCCCGCACGCGCCGGCGGTTTATTTCCAGTTTGGTTTCGCCGGGGCCGCGCCCGCCGATGCCTCCCGTCAAACGGGACATGGCCGTGTTTTTCAATACGAGGCGGGGAAGTAAATACTTGAGCTGGGCAAGCTCCACCTGTAGTTTTCCTTCCCGGGTTTGCGCGCGCTGGGCAAAAATATCCAGGATCAATTGGGTTCTGTCGATGATTTTCAGGTCGATTTTATCGGATATGGCGCGTATCTGGGACGGGCTCAATTCTTGGTCAAAGACAATAAGGGTCGCGCCTTTCTGGAGGGCCAGGACCGTCAGCTCCTTGAGTTTGCCGGATCCGATAAGGAAGCTGGAGACAACTTTGCTGCGCTGCTGTACAAGCGTTCCGATGACATGGATGCCGCTGGACCTTGCCAGGGCCTTGAGTTCGGTCAGGGAACTGACGGTCGTATGGGCGCGGGATCTGGCGACACTGACCAGGAAAGCTTGTTCCCGCCGCTTGTCAGCCGCGTACAGCGGCCTTAAATGTGCCAGTTCGGTTTCCAGATCATTGATGAGGTGAAGACAGCCGATATCGAGTTGATTGGGATGCAACGGCTCCAGGATTTGCACCGGATGCAGATCGGAACTTTTCGGCAGGATATGGCCGGCATGAATCTGACCGGGCAGGCCGTCTTCCTTTACCGTGATGGCTGCCATCAAATCAAGCCGCAAAAGGGACAGATCGGCCAGATCGTCCCGGGTCAAGGGCTCATGGTGCAGGTGAGTATGGACGCACCTTAACCCGTTGAGGCGATCCGGAGCGGCCCGATATTCTTTCGTTTCCGGGATAATAATTCCCTGGTGATTGCCTGCGATGACGTGGGTGATTTTTCCTGAACGGTCAATCAGCAGGCCGATTTGGCGCCGGATTTCATGGGACAGCCGGCTTACATCGCGTGCAAGTTCGGGGGTGACGAGATATTCAGGGGGTATCCGGCGGCGATAAAGATTTTCAAGTCTGCGGATCTGATCTGATTTCAGTCCGGTAGTGTTGCCGAAAATACGCTTCATTTATAATCAGGCGCCAGATCTTCAAACCGGGTGTAGACATTCCGGAAAACCAGGGGCACTTTGCCGGTGGGACCGTTTCTCTGCTTGGCAATTATGATCTCGGCTTTTCCTTTTTCAGGGTTGTTTTCATCCTTATTGTAAACTTCATCCCGGTAAATGAATGCAACGACGTCGGCATCCTGTTCCAGGGCGCCGGATTCTCTCAAATCGGAAAGCTGCGGGCGTTTATCGGCCCGGTCCTCAAGCTTCCTGTTGAGCTGGGAAAGCGCCAGGACGGGAATATCCAGTTCTTTGGCCAGCGCCTTCAAGGACCTGGATATTTCCGAGATTTCAAGATCTCTGCGTTCGGATAAATAACTTCCTTTCATCAGCTGCAGGTAATCAATGATGACCATTCCGAGCCCCTTATCCATTTTGAGCCTGCGGGATTTGGCACGGATTCCCATGGCCGAAATATCCGCGGCATCATCAATGAAAATCGGGATCTCCGATAAGGTGCTGGCGGCGTCCGTCAGTTTAACCCAGTCCTCCCTGCTGAAAAACCCTCCCCGTAAGCGGGCCGAATCGACACTGGCTTCCGCACAGAGAAGGCGCATGGACAGCTGCTCCTTGGACATTTCAAGGGAAAAAACTGCGACCGGAACATTGGACCCCATGGCTGCATTCC
The DNA here is from genome assembly GCA_030688615.1 of Desulfobacterales bacterium. Lineage (GTDB taxonomy): Bacteria > Desulfobacterota > Desulfobacteria > Desulfobacterales > JAUYIZ01 > JAUYIZ01. Next base: position 2,738 of record JAUYIZ010000045.1, read on the forward strand.
GGGCAATATTCAGTGCAAAAGCCGTTTTACCCATGCCCGGGCGCGCGGCAATGATCACCAGATCGGATTTCTGAAATCCGGAAGTCAGATTATCAATCAGTTTAAAACCCGATGGGATACCGCTTACCAGGCTTCTGTCTGCCTGACGTTCTTCGAGAAAGAGAATGTTTTTTTCAATTACCTCGCTGAGGGTATAAAAGGATTTGCTTTTTTTGTTTTCGGCGATTTCGAATATGGCGCTTTCCGCGAAATCGATGACCTCATCGACATTTCCCTGGTCTTCGAAACATTTTTTGGCGATGGCATTGGCCTTGGCGATAAGCCGCCTTAAATTCGCTTTGTCGTGGATGATTTTGGCATAGTGATTCGCATTGACAGCCAGCGGGACCGTGTCCAGAAGCCGTGCCAGATAGGTCGCCCCTCCGATCTTTTCCAGGCGATCCTTTTCCCGTAATATGTTGGTTAGGGTTATCAGATCAACGGGCTCATTTTTCGTGAATAATTCCAGGATGGCCGCAAAGATATGCTGATGGGAGGATCGATAGAAATCTTCGGGTATCAGGATGTCGGAAATGTCAAGCAGGGTGTCGTTGTCAACAAGGATAGCGCTCAGGATGGCCTCCTCCGCCTCAAGGTTTTGGGGCGCGAGATTGAAAAGGGCGGGGTCCTGACTTATTTCTACCTTGCTATCGGCCATGGTTTTATTCACTTCTTGAAAACCTGATCCTTCAGGCCAGGATTTTTATGCAAACATAGAAAACCTGGTCCTCAGGGCCAGGTCAGAGATAGATGGCTCTGCCTTGGGTTTTGTGTCTAAAATTACAAATTCCAAGCACCAAATTACAAGTAAATCTCAAATTCCAATATTCAATGACCCAAACCTTTCTGGACGAGACATCGTTTGGATTTTCCAATTTTGGTCATTGGAAATTGTTTGGTATTTGTAATTTGATATTTGTAATTTCAATCATACCATGACCTTCCAGCAAAGCAAATCCCCTCCGGGGATAACCAAAGCCTGGTCCTCAGGGCCAGGATATTTACTCCGGCACCACTTCGACGGTTATCTCAGCGTGAACGCCTTTATATATGTGGATGGGAATTTGGAAGGTGCCAAGGGTTTTAATCGGCTCGGCAAGGGCGATCATCTTTTTGCTGACGGTAATTTTCTGGCGGTCCAGCTCCGAAAGTATCTGTTGAACGGACACCGAACCATACAGCCGGTCCTCTTCACTGACTTTGCCGGATATTTTACACACGACGCCTTCAAGCTGCCGGGCCATTTCTTTGGCCGTTGTAATCTCCTTGGCAATCTGGAGGTCAATTTTTTCCTTTTGCTGTGCCAATATGTTGCGATTTTGAGGTGTCGCCGGGACCGCTTTATTCTGCGGGAGCAGGTAGTTTCGGGCATACCCCTTGGATACATTGACTTCACTGCCGATAATGCCGAGGGATTCTATCGTCTCTTTTAAAATTATTCTCATTGGTTATTAAACCTCCATAACAGTTGACGTCCGCAGACGTCAGGCGTAAGTTTATGCGCTGTGCCTTGTTCCCATTTTCCTGAAATTAAACCAGATGTCAAAAAAACCCAGTATGATCACCAGCAGCAGTAAAACCTGCTGAATGGCGATGAAGCTGTAAAAAGAAATCTTTAAAATACGGGGAAAGCGCTTTTTTTCAAAAAAAAATGACACCAGCGCAATCCCGCTGAAAAAATATATCACCATCAGAACAACAATTCCGTTATAGCCGAGCATCCCGATGGAGCTGTCAAAAAAAAGAATGAGCAGCCCGCAGGCGATGACCGGCCATACCAGAAACTCAGGGGCCCGCCATGAGTTCAAAGGGCCAAAATCAGGGTAGAAAAGTTTGTGTTTAAAAAGCAGCGGTTTGGCCAGAAGCAGCGTCATCCACGCCAGAAAAAGCGTTGACGCACCGACGATGGCCGGAATGATCCGGACCAGAACATATTGTATGCGATCCATGGAGCTTGAGATTTTTTGAATATTTTCCTCGGACACACCCATTTCCCGGTACAGCGTGATGGTGTATTCCAGGTTCGTTTTGATATAATCCGAGATCATCGTGCCCATTGCCATATGGGAGATGCTGCTGTAAAAATACAAAGCGACAAAGACGGTAAGCAGTATTGCTCCGCAGGCATACAGAATGGTTCTTTCGATGGAAAGATCCATTTCAATCAGCTCGCTCAGGACAAAACCCAGAAACAACAGCTCAACAAAAAACAGAAGATCCATGGAGATGCTTCGATTGATTGCCGACATGATAACCAGCGTGGCCACCGGGATGATGAGCCCGTTTGTCCTGCCGAGTTTGGCACGATAAAAAAGAACGGGCAGGGGAACGAGCAAGGAACAAAAAAACCCGAGGATCGGCATATAAAACGATATTGCCAGTATGAGAAGTGTTATCGAAATCCCTTTGAGAATATCTTTTGATGTTTCTCCCTGGACCGTTGGATGCACTATCCATTTCTCCTTTGAAACGCCGGACTTCGGGTGCTGTCAGCTAAAATCAATCGAGCCCACGTAAGGCATCAGCGCGATGGTTCTGGCGCGCTTGATGGCCTGGGTGAGGGCCCGCTGATGTTTTGCACAACTTCCCGATATCCTTCTGGGGATTATTTTGCCCCGTTCGGTCGTGAAGTAGTTCAGCATTTTTGAATCTTTGTAGTTAATCGTCAATGTCTTGTCGGCACAGAAGCGGCAGACTTTCCGCCGGTGAAATATCCTTTTGGGTTTTGTGGCATTGTAGGCTGGTGGCATTTTAAGACTCCTCTTGGTTTTTGCTGCTTCCGGTTTGTACGGGTTCTGTTTCAGGGGTCTCGGTTACAGGCGTTTCTGAAGGAACCGGATCAACAGGGGGTGCGTCCTGCCCGGCAGGGGTGTTTTCGGTACCGGCAGGCTCTGTTTCGGCCGGTGGGGCTTCAGAGGTCGCCCCGGGTGCCGGGGCCGCTTCGGGCGGCGCCTGTTTGGCTTTTTCCTGGGCAGCCTTGGCTTCTTCTATATCGCTGATTTCTTTAATGATACTTTCAGTGTCGACCTGCAGATCCTGCACAATGGTCATGTATTTTAATACACGTTCATCGATCCGGAAAAACCGCTCCAGCTCATTGACCAGCGAGCCTGTCCCGCAGTAGTCCAGGCGAACGTAATAACCGCGGATCTTTTTCTTGATTTCATAGGCAAGCTTTCTGGTCCCCCACTCATCGATCTGAATCAACATCCCTTGCTGCTGGGAAATCAGGTCTTTTATTTTATCGAAAACCGGGGTGTGTTGTTCCGCGGACAGGTCGGGGTTAACAATAAAAATTGTTTCATATCTTCTCATTTTTCCTCCTTAAGGATGTTGGGTGCACGGCGGGAACAAAACCCAGTATCATTTCTGTGTATTTTATTCTTGCCGCGTCCCGTATAGCCCTGCAAGAACAGAGCAAGGAATCTGCTATTTATATATCTTCTTATAAAATCTGTATTCTAAACCCGGAAATGAATTGATGTCAAGAAAATTATCTTTTCCTTATATGTTTCAACAGGGCGGGCAACTGTTTCAGGGCGGCCCATTGTCTCAGCGTCTGACCATACTCATCGGCCGGAAACCCCATCACGGTCTGTCCGGGCGCCACATCACTGATGACCCCAGAATTTCCTCCCAATTTGGCTCCGTTACCGATCACCACATGGTCTTTAATTGTTGTAGCGCCCCCGATCATCACCCCGTCGCCTAAGGTGGCGGATCCGGCGATACCTACCATGCCGGAAATAACGCATGAGCGGCCGATCCGGCAATTGTGACCGATTTGCACCAGGTTGTCTATTTTTGTGCCGTTGCCGATGGCGGTCGCGCTGAATTTCCCGCGGTCAATACAGGTTCCGGCTCCGATTTCAACGTCATCACCGATCATGACCGTACCGATGTGGGGAATTTTTACCAGACTGTTGCCGTCCGGTGCCGGGCGATAACCAAACCCGTCGGCGCCCACGGTGACATTGGGGTGCAGGATGCAGCGGTCTCCGATCCGGCATCTTTCGCGGATGACCGTGCCGGACCAGATCGTGGTGTCATTGCCGATACGGCAATGATCGTACACGGTCACATTGGGATAAAGCCTTGCGCGGTCGCCGATACGGACGCCAGGGCCGATAAAGCAGCCGGCGCCGATGGACGCTTTATTTCCGATATCGGCGGTGGCATCCACCACCGCAGCCGGATGTATGCCCGGTGCGCACGCGGGAAGGTCCGGTTCAAACAGTTCAAGAACGCGCGCCAGCGCAAGATCGACATGCCCTACGCGGATCAGCGCTTTATTTTCACCCGGTTCCAGGTCAAACCCGTCCTGGACTATGGCCGCGGATCCGTTCGATTGGGACCATAACTTGATGTACTTTTTCTCTCCGATAAATGTCAGCTGGTTTTTTTCGGCCCGGTCGATTTGCTCTACCCCGGTGATGGGGACGGCCGGGTCGCCGGTCAGAATGCCATTTACATGCCGGTTGATCTCATTGACGGTATATTTTTTCATAACATCTCCTAAGTGGGGAATTCGTCAGGCATTCTAAAGTAAAACCGGAAGTATTTCAAGACGCGCAGACAGGAAAATTTTGCTTGATCAGGGTTATGGATGAGCTATATAACGATGATATGAATCAGCCGGGTTGGCCAAAAGCGATAATACATCTGGATATGGATGCCTTTTATCCGTCCGTTGAAATGCTGGACGACCCCGGGCTGAAAGGCAAGCCGGTCATCGTGGGCGGCACCTCGGATCGGGGTGTTGTGTCGTCCGCCTCATATGAAGCCCGCAAGTTCGGGGTCCATTCCGCACAACCCATCGCGCGGGCCATGCGCCTTTGTCCGAAAGGCATATTCCTGCCGGTCAGAATGTCCAGGTACCAGCAGATATCCAGACAAGTGTTTGAGATATTTCATCTTTTTACGCCACTGGTGGAGCCGCTGTCCATCGATGAGGCTTTTCTTGACGTTACCGGTTCGGTGCGCCTTTTCGGGATGCCGCAAGACATTGCCCTGAAGATTAAACAACGGGTGCTGTCCGAAACCGGGCTCACGGTTTCAGCCGGCGTTTCCTCGTTGAAATTTGTCGCCAAAATCGCCTCGGACATGGACAAGCCTGACGGGTTGACCGTTGTGCCTCCGGATCAGATCAAAGCATTCCTGGATCCGCTTCCGATCCATAAAATGTGGGGGGTCGGCCAGAAGACCCTTGCGGAGATGTCCCGCCTTAAGATCTTCATCTTCCGGGATCTGCAGCAAATGCCCCTGGAAGTGCTGGAGAAAAAATTCGGCCGGCAGGGCGTTAAAATGCACCGCCTGTCCATGGGGATTGATACCCGACAAGTCGTGCCGGAACAGGACGCGCACTCCATGGGACATGAAGTTACTTTCTCCCGGGACATCATGGACCCGGATGCGGCCAGAAAAGAGCTTTTATCCCTGGCCATGAAGGTTGCGCGCCGCATGCGTCGAAATGGACTTTTCGGCAAGACCGTGGCCTTGAAGGTAAAATATGGAAATTTTTCCCTTTGTACCCGGTCCGCAACACTTGCAAGACCTACCGATGACGGCGCGGAAATATACGCAACCGTCTGCCGGCTTTTGGAAAAAACAAAAGCGGGTAAAAGTCCGATTCGACTTTTGGGTATATCATTGTCCCACTTCAGTCCAACCAGCCCTGAAGAGCAGCTTTCACTTTTTGACCGGCGCCCGGGCGTTGAAAAAAGAAAAAGACTGAACGCCGCCCTGGATTCTCTATCGGATAAATTCGGCAAGGAAAGCATCCGGCCGGGAACGCTCTATGAAAAGTAATAACCCGTGGCAGCTTGCAAACCCTTAAAGAGGGCTTATTATTACAATCATAGGAATAAAAGGATATCTTCATCATGTTGCGATACCATGGGAAATCATGCTGTAACAGGGTGCCGCGGGCCGGCCGTCTTTTTATCCCGGCAGTGGTTTCCATGCTGGTCGGTGCCGTGCTGACGGGATGTTTTGAAAATTACGGGAGATTCCGGCCGAGTCTGGAGATTGGCGGGCTGTTTGAATCTTATCGGATTCTGCCGGATTACAAATACTATTACAGCGGACCGGAGGTCCGTCCCGACGCGATTATCGGCATCCACCAAGACTACGTTCTGGATGACAGCATGTGGTACGGGGTAAACCTTACGCCTGCAACGCTCACCGGGTGGATGCAAACCATGGCCCAGGATCGACTTTCTTTATCAGGGGGAGACGGCGCGGCGGTCCTGGATCCCTCGGGCAAACAGATCGGAATCTGGTATTCTCCCTGGCGTTTCACCGCAGTTAAAATGCTGGCGGATAACCGCGTGATTGTCCATCCTCCCCTGGCAAAGCCCGAGCCCGAAGACCATATGGGCCGGTCTGGCTTTTATAAGCTAAAAATGTAGGAATCGACAGTGACAGCAGAGCGGACGTGTCCCACACCCGAACCTTTTCGGGACAAAATCGGCATTATTTTTTTTCTGGCCGTTCTATTTTTCCTCTGTTTTTCCGGCCGGGTAATCTTCGCCCCTCTGATGGCCGCGATCGAGCGGGAGCTGGCGTTGAATCATGCCCAAGCGGGGTCCCTTTTTCTTTGGATCTCGGTGGGGGTCTTCATGGCCCAGATCCTGTCCGGTGTGGTGTCTTCACGGCTGAATCACTGGGGCGCCCTGGTCATCTCAGCGCTTATGGTGGGCCTGGCCCTGCTGCCGTTCGGGCTGACCCGTTCCTTGGGGACGATCCATGTGCTGGTGGTCATTCTCGGCTTGGCCACCGGCCTGCATACCCCGTCGGCCATTGCCACCATAACAGCCTCGGTGAGCCGGAACGATTGGGGCAAGGCCCTGGGGGTGCATCAAGCCGCCCCGAGCATGGCGCTGGTATTTGCGCCGCTTTTGGCTGTGGCCCTCTCGAGTTTCCTGTCCTGGCAGAACATCCTCAGCAGCCTGGGCGGGGTGGCCCTGGTCACCGGCGTTCTGTTTGTCTTTTTCGGAAAGTGCGGCACCTTCCCCGGAGAAGCCCCTAACCCGGCGGCTGTTAAAAGCATCGTCATTCAACCTTCTTTTTGGATTATGGCCGCCCTGTTTTCCATGGCCATGGCCGGCAGTTCCGGCATATATACCATGTTGCCCCTTTACCTGGTTTCGGAACGCGGCTTCGGTGTCGACCGGGCCAACTTTCTCGTGGGCCTGTCGCGCGTATCCGGTCTTTTTACGGCCTTTTTCGGCGGATGGATTGCCGACCTCGTGGGTGAGAAACAGGCGCTTGCGGGGGCATTGTTTCTATCCGGCCTGGGGACCATCCTTCTGGGTGTCCTGCCCAATTCCGGGCTGGTGATCATGCTGTTTCTGCAGCCTGCCTTGGCCGCATGTTTTTTCCCCGCCGCTTTTTCCGCTTTATCCCGGATAGTTCCACCACACCTGCGCAGTTTGACCTCGTCTTTGAGCACGCCGCTGGCCGGATTTATTGGGACCGGCGTGGTCCCGGCTTTTGTGGGTCACATGGGTGAAACCCGCACTTTTGCGCTGGGGATCGTCATCGTGGGGTGCTGCATGACGATCATGCCCGTATCCGCCTTTTTTCTCAAGCTCAGGGATAAGACGGAGGAAGGCTGTTGATTTTCAGTGAAAAACGCCCCTTTCGCCCAATTTCTGCGTCTGGCTCAAAATTTAACTTGATAATTCCCCGCAGCTTGCTGCGGGGTAAAAATCCAAATTCCCTCTCCCTGGGGAGAGGGTTCGGGTGAGGGGATAAAATAAAATCAGCTTTGATACCCTGCAGCTTGCTGCAGGGAGATTCATTCCTCAACATACTTCGTGTATGCCTGCGGTTAAATTTCTCGCCATCCTTGAACTTGAACGAAACTGAACGTTTTTCTATGGATCTTTCAGGGGTGCGGTTTTTTGAGCTCCAGGGGATGCACTCCGGAGAGTGTCAGCTGCATGGGATGCGCCAGAAAGTGGCGCATCAGCAATTCCAGCGGCCCCCTTTTGTAGCGCTTGTTCCATTGGTAACATAAAAAAGTAGCGGTTATGAAATAAACCAGGGTTCCCCAGACGGCAAACAGGGGGTAATCCATATCGAAATAATCCATCACCAGTATGGCAATGGTTCCGATAAGGGTATGGGCGACATAAAGCGTCAGCGTTGACTGGCCGGCCACCACCAGCGGCGGAAGCCATTTGGCGGCGCTGAACTTTTCCGTGAATATCATGCAAAGACTGATGCCGACGATGGCGGATCCCGCCCCGGAAAGAAAGAACAGGGGCATGGGTTCCCAGGGGTCGATTCTAAACCATGACACCGCTCCCGGCGGCCGGTGCAACAGCCAGCCGGTTGAGAAAAAATTAAAAAATATCCAGGAGATGGATTCGGCGACGATGACCGTAACAGTGCCGGCAAGAATCATTTTTTTCCGGAAGTCCCGGCGGGTCAGTCCCCGGCGGCCGACCCACAATCCGATCAATAAAAAACCGATCCAGGGAAACACGGGGTATATACCGCCGAACATGAGATGATAGAACACCCCGGACAGGTGCATCAGGTCTTGCGGGCCGATGGAATCCCATTCCATCCCCCTGTCAAACTGGGTCAGCAGCATGAAATCCGCAAAAAAGAAGATGGCCAGCAGGACTAAAATCCACACCAGGCGGTTTGAGGCGCAGAGCAGGTAGGCGGTTATCATGAAATAAACCGCATAAAAGTGCAGAATGTCCCAGGGCCAAATGAGGCTGTTCAATATGCCGACGATGAAAAGAAACAGGGCACGCTTCATCAGGTGATGACGGTTCTCGAGGATGCGTTTGGGATCGCCGCTGCCGCATGAATCAACGGTCAGCAGGTGCAAACCGACCCCGGCGAGCATGACAAAACCCACGGCGGCCCGGCCCATGAT
>JAUYIZ010000051.1 GCA_030688615.1 Desulfobacterales bacterium
GGCGATCTTGGCGATGGGAAAGCCGGTGGCCTTGGAAGCCAGGGCGGAGGAACGGGAAACCCGGGGATTCATTTCAATCACCATCATTTCACCGGTCTCCGGGTGGATGGGAAACTGCACGTTCGAACCGCCTGTTTCCACGCCGATTTCCCGCATGATGGCAATGGCTGCATCGCGCATCTGCTGGTATTCCCTGTCGCTGAGTGTTTGTGCCGGGGCAACGGTGATGCTGTCACCGGTGTGGACCCCCATGGGGTCCATATTTTCAATGGAGCAGATGATCACCACGTTGTCATTATGGTCCCGCATGACTTCCAGTTCGTATTCCTTCCAGAACAGAACGGACTCTTCCAGCATCACCTGTCCGATCAGGCTGGCGTCCAATCCGGATTTGGCCAGCAATTCAAGCTCCTCGAAATTGTAGGCAATGCCGCCGCCGGTCCCGCCCAGCGTGAAACTGGGGCGTACGATCAGGGGGTAACCGATCCGGGCGGCAGCCGCCTGGGCGCTGTGGAGGTCCGTGATGATGTCGCTTTTGGGGACGTGCAGGCCGATATTTCCCATGGCCTTGCGGAAAAGATCTCTATCTTCGGCTTTTTGGATGGCTTCAATGGATGCCCCGATCAGCTCCACGCCGAATTTTTTGAGCACTCCCATCTTTTCCACGGCCACGGCGGTGTTCAGCCCGGTTTGGCCCCCCAGGGTGGGAAGCAGCGCATCGGGCCGTTCTTTTTCAATAACCAAGGCAACGATATCCGGGGTCACCGGTTCGATATAGGTGTGATCGGCCATTTCAGGGTCGGTCATAATCGTTGCCGGGTTGCTGTTGATCAGCACCACCTCATAGCCTTCTTCTTTTAAGGCCTTGCAGGCCTGAGTCCCTGAGTAGTCAAATTCGCATCCTTGACTGATGATGATCGGACCGGCGCCGATGATAAGAATTTTTTTTATGTCGGTTCGTTTTGGCATAATCAGCGGTCTAACATTCTGATGAATTCATTGAAAAGGTATCGTGAATCATGAGGGCCGGGGGATGCTTCCGGATGGTACTGAACGGCAATCACCGGAAGACGACGGTGCCGGAAACCTTCCAGGGTATTGTCGTTTAAATTGATATGGGTCAGCGTGATATCTTTTTCGTCCAGGCTGTTCGGGTCCACGGCAAACCCGTGATTTTGAGAGGTAATTTCAACTTTTCCGGTGGAGAGGTTTTTAACCGGCTGATTAATTCCCCGATGTCCGAATTTTAATTTAAAGGTTTTCCCCCCCAGGGCCAGCCCGAGAAGCTGAAACCCGAGACATATTCCAAAAACAGGGTAATGTCCCAATAATTTTTTGATGGTCTCGATGGCATCGGTGACCGGTTCAGGATCCCCCGGTCCGTTGGACAGTAGAATCCCATCCGGATTCAACGCTTTCAGGGTGCCGGCATCTGTGGCGGCCGGTACCACCATGAGTTCACAATGTAAAGCTTCCAGCGACCTTAAAATATTATATTTTATGCCGAAATCGTACACGACGACCCGGTGTTTCCCGCCGGAAGAGCGCCAGATGCTGCGATCCAGCGGCCGGACATCCGTGTCGATAAAAGATGCCTTTCCGTCCTGCCAGAAATAGGCCGCTTCCGTGGTTACGTTTTTTGCCAGATTCTGTCCTGTCATACTGGGAATCTGTCCGGCTCTGCGGGCAAGAGTATCCGGATCGAGGTCCCGGGTGGAAATAAGGGCCCGCATGGCCCCTGTTTCGCGGATATGCCGCGTTACAGCGCGGGTATCCAGCGCTTCGATTCCCATAATATGCTGGCTGTTCAAGAAGTCGGCAAGTGTCGCTGTCGATCTGAAATTATTGGGATAATTCTGATATTCCCGAATTAAAAATGCGGATACCTGAATTTTATCGGATTCCATATCCTCCGGATTGATGCCGTAGTTTCCCATGAGCGGATAGGTCATGGTGACCAGTTGGCCCCTGTATGAGGGATCCGTGAGAACTTCCTGGTAGCCTGACATGCTGGTATTAAATACAACTTCACCACCGGTTTCCCCGTGTCCTGTAAAAGAACGGCAGGCAAAGGTCCGTCCGTCTTCAAGTGCGAGCAGTGCTTTCATAATCAAATTCTTTAACATTTTCCGTGAACATGCGCCATTGAAAAAAAACTTATTTGCGCATATATTAAGGTATTTCCGTTTACAGCGCCGCGCAGCGGCGTAACTTAGCTTTTTACGAGACCGTCAATCTGCCTGGAGCCAAAGTGAGAATGAAAATTACCGATAATCTTCCGGACACGCTGGCCGAAGACGGCCGGCGTAAATGGGATGCCTTCTGCCGGGCATGCGGCCGGGCCGGCGTTGCGCCCCCTGAGGAACCGGCTGTCATTTCCGATCTGATCCGGGTTTTTTGCTTCAGCGATTTTGTTGCAAGAAGTTTTATCAGCCATCCTGAAATTTCCAAAGATCTTCTTGCGAGCAGTGACCTGCAAAAGAAATATGGTGAGGGTGAGTATCACAGCCGGATCCAAAAAACCATTGATAAAGTTAAAGATGAATCCGATCTCAGCGGTCTGCTTCGCCGGGTCCGGCTGCGGGAGATGTTGCGGATCGCCTGGCGTGACCTGTCCGGCCGTGTGGACCTGTTGGAAACCATGGCGGATCTTTCCAACTTTGCCGATGCCTGTCTGGAAAACGTCCTGGCGGTTGTTTATCCGTGGCAATGCGCAAAACACGGTGTTCCCGTAAACTCAAAAGGTGTCCCCCAGCGACTTGTGGTCCTCGGGATGGGGAAGCTGGGCGCACGGGAATTAAACTTCTCTTCCGATATCGACCTGCTGTTTTGCTTTCCGGAAGCCGGCAACACTTCCGGTGACCGCCCGGGCATCCGCAATGAAGAATTTTTCATCCGCCTGTGCCGGCGATTGATCAATGTCCTGGGGAACACCACTGTCGACGGTCTTTTATTTCGCGTGGATATGCGCCTGCGGCCCTTTGGGGAGAGCGGCCCGCTGGTGATGAATTTTGACGGCATGGAAAATTATTATCAGAAACACGGCCGGGAATGGGAGCGATACGCATGGATCAAAACCAGGGTTGTCGCCGGAGACAAATTTTCCGGTGAGCATCTTTTAAAAATGCTCCAACCTTTTGTCTATCGCAGGTATCTGGATTTTGGCGTATTCGAATCCTTGCGGGACATGAAAGAAAAAATTGCCCTGGAAGAAAAGCGCCGTCCGTTCCAGGACAACATCAAACTGGGCGTGGGCGGAATCCGCGAGATCGAATTTTTTATCCAGGTCTTTCAGCTGACCCGGGGCGGGATCGTGCCGGCGCTGCGGGACACCGGCGCCCTGGTCGTATTGGAGGCGCTATCAAAGGAAAAATTCATCTCCGCCGCCGTCAGGGATGAACTGGTCGCCGCCTATGTTTTCCTGAGAAACAGCGAACATCGTCTCCAGGAGTTTGCCGATCAACAAACGCACAATCTTCCCGAGAGTCGCGACGACAGGATGCGTCTGGCCGTGTCCATGGGTTTTGAAGACTGGGCCGGATATATGGACTGTCTCGAGAAACACCGCAAGAATGTCCACGGGCATTTTAATGCGCTCCTGGTCGTCAAATCGTCTAAAACCCCGGAACAGGCCGCCGGATTTGAATTTGACGGAATCTGGCTCGATGCCATGGAAAAATCCCTGGCGGAAAATGTCATCGCCTCGGCCGGATTCAACCATCCGGAAGAAATATTGGGGCTATTAGACCGCCTTCGCGGCGATCCGGCCACCCGGGCATTGAGCCGGCAGGGCCGCAAACGCCTGGATCAACTGATCCCCCTGGTGCTGAAAGAGGTCAGTGCATCCGAGCATCCGGATATGACCCTGAAACGTATCTTTGATTTGATTAAAACCATCCAGCGGCGTACCTGCTACATCGCGCTTCTGCTGGAAAACGCATCGGCGTTGACCCATATGGTCAAGCTGGCCGATGCAAGCCCATGGATCGTATCTTTTCTGTCCCGCCATCCGGTCCTTTTAGATGAACTTTTAGACCCCCGCTCCCTTTATGCTCCGTCGACCAAAGACGAGCTCCGGGATAAACTGCATCAGCGGCTGGCAAAGGTGGCCGCCGATGATCTTGAGTATCAGCTCGAAGAGTTGTGTATTTTCAAACAGACCCAGACGCTGCATATCGCTGCGGCCGATGTGTCCGGCGCCCTTTCCCTCATGCGGATCAGTGATCATTTGACCTGGCTGGCTGAAGTCATACTGGAAGAAGTCCTGGACCTGTCCTGGGATCATCTGGTTAAAAAGCACGGTCGTCCGGCCTGTGTGCCCGGGGGACAACCTTGCGACCGGGGTTTTGCGGTGATCGCTTACGGGAAGCTGGGCGGTATCGAGCTGGGGTATGATTCGGACCTTGATCTGGTTTTTCTCCACGCGGGAACACCCGGACAGACGGACAATAGGGACAATGCCATCAACATGGAGCAATTTTTTACCCGCCTGGGACAAAGGGTCATCCACATATTATCGACCCACAGCGCGACGGGAATCCTTTACAAGACCGATATGCGATTGCGTCCCAGCGGGAATTCGGGTCTTCTTGTCAGTCCCGTCGGCGCCTTCAGGGACTATCAAACCACAGCGGCCTGGACCTGGGAGCATCAGGCGCTGGTCCGGGCAAGGGCGATCATCGGCGACCCCTTTCTGAAACTGCAGTTTGAGCAAATACGCCAGAAGGCGCTTTCCCGCCCCAGAAATAAAAAAGTGCTCCGGCAAGAGATCGTGGACATGCGGCAAAGGCTGCGGGAAGAAAGCGCCGGCAGCGCACCGGAGGTTTTTGACCTCAAGCAGGATCCCGGCGGCATCATCGACATTGAATTTTTAGTTCAATATCTGGTGCTTTTAAACGCCTGCCAAGAGAAAAGACTGGTCCGGTGGACCGATAATGTCCGCCAGCTTCAAAGCCTGGCCGAGTGCGGCATCCTTGACCGGGAAACAGCCGCTTTTCTCACCGATGCTTACCTGGCCTATCGATCCGCTTCCCACCGGTTGAGTCTTCAGGAAAAACCGGCCAGAGTCAGCGAAAAAGAATTTCGGGATTTACGGGGGAAAATCATCCGAATCTGGTCTGCTCATTTTCTGGGGGGGTGAGTTTGATATAAATATACCCGCCGCAACGATACCCGAACAGCCGGAGAACGTGATGATAGTTGTTGCAAAGCCCCTGGTAGAACAGATCGAAGGAGACCTTGTAATGCAGGTTCTGTTGCGGATCCACATCGAGGATGGTCACCTGCCCGGTGGCGGCATCAAAGCCTCCCACCGGTGATATGTGGGGAACATTCCAGGTCGGGACATAGATGCCCTGGTTAAAATGGGCGATGACCAGACCGTCTGCTTTTTTTTCAAAAGCCTCGAGCCTCTGCCACAGAATTTTTTTGACTTTATCCGCCGCGGCCGGCTTTTTCGGGGCGTGGACCGTCTCGATGAATTGGTACGCTATCCCGTAGGCTTCCAGACTGTCCCGGACGATCTCTCCCAGCAGAGCCAGGGGGAGCCCCCGTTTTCCGTTGTCCCCCTGCTCACTCATCCTTTCTTTCCAGTTGGCGGTTCTTACTTTTTCAAGGATATCCATCTGGCTGATGGGGACATGGTCGTCGGCCCGGAGCGTCTGGATGGCATTGATTACCGACACCACGGATGCCACCGAGCAGGAAGATTCATGGAACTGTTTGACATGGTGTTTGAGCAGCGCGGTTTTGAGCGGGCTGCTGTCCGGCAAAACAGGTTTCTGGATGTGGGCGGCCGTGTTCCTGCCAAAGGCACCGGTGCCGGTTATTTTATGGAATAAATAAGGAAAATAAAAATAGGTGTGTATGATGATTCGCCGCAGGTTCATATTTTTTTCTTTTTGACTTCCAGCCGTGCTGCTGTTAATACCTTGCGTGGAATTTAATGAGAAGCTGTTTTAGGGCCGTGGAAAAAATAAATTCCCCAATCTTGCTTGTCTTTTGGTTCGACTTCTGCGTTGCCCCGGCGGGTGAATACGAAGGGTATGAACACGCCGGGACGTCTTGAATTCGAACCAAAATCCAGCGTAATTTCTGTGGTTTTATTATTTTCCAAGACCCTAAGACCCTGACTTCAGATTTCAGTTCACGTTCCTCATCATGTGGGCCTGTATCAAGGCCGCAATAATCAGTGTCGTGATTCCGAAGGCCGTCAGCGCTGCGGCTTCGTGTAAGATCGCCCTCACGCCAAGTCCACGCAAAAAGATATCCA
>JAUYIZ010000055.1 GCA_030688615.1 Desulfobacterales bacterium
GTTTCCTTTAATTTGAGAATCAGCCCTGATTTGTTCATGGAAACTCCTTGAAACCGTTGCAAAACGCCCCCTTGCGCCCAATTTCGACGTCAGGCTCAAATTTTAATCCTCAAAATACTTTATGTATTCCTGCGGTTAAAATTTTCTCCTTCCTTGAACTTGAACGAAAGTGAGCATTTTTCAAAGGTCTCTCCTTTGCAGATATTGCCGGTTGAGAAAAGAAAACCGGGGAAGAAACAGTAATTATATATTGGGTTGCTGACTTGGATGTCAAGCATTTTTTCTATTTTTCATTGTCAAATTTATGGTTCGCTGACGGCATCCGATGCGGCCGCTCCAAGCTCCTCTATTTCTTTCGGGGAGGGCAGGTCTTTTAAATCTCTCAAATCAAACAATTCCAGAAAGAATTTTGTCGTTGCGTAGATGATCGGCCTGCCGGGAATTTCCCTGCGCCCCAGAACCCTGACGAGCTTGCGTTCCAGGAGCATGCGGAGGATGCCGCCGCAGTCAACACCCCTGAGCTGTTCGATATCACTTCGGATGATCGGTTGTTTATACGCGATGATTGCCAGGGTTTCAAGGGCGGCTTTGCTCAGACGAAGGGAAGCGGGCTGAAGATAAATCCTGATCCAGGCGGTATATTCCGGCCGGGTTCGAAACTGGAACCCGCCCGCCACCTCCTTTAAATAAAAGCTGTTGCGCCGGTGTTCATATTCGCGGGTCAGTTCTTGCAAGGCAGCTGAAATTTCTTGCGTGTCTGACAGTGAGAGCACCTTTTTAATGTGGTCGGGCGCCAGGGGTTCCTGGGCCACAAAAAGAAGGCTTTCGATGATATTTTTTAAATCTTCCATATCAAAGGTAAAAAATTCTTATCACGCCGCTTGGGACATTCTGAAAAATATTGATAAGGCTCATTTTAACCATTTCCAGGATCGCAAGAAAAGTCAAAACAACATCGCTCCTGCCGGAATCTTCCGAAAACAATTCGACAAACGTCAAAGATTCCTTCTCCTCCAGCCGCGCGATGATTTCAGAGATCCGTTCCTTGACGGTTCTCCTGTCTTGCGAAAAGTCCAGCTTTTGTTCCGCCGGAATGTTTTCAAGGATTTTTTTAAAGGCATCAATCAATTCGAACAGGCCGACGTGAATTACCGCATCTTCCCGGGCAAGTTTGAGTTCATCCTCAGGAGCCTTTCGGGTAAAGGTATCTTCCCCCAGATGGTCTCTATGGGCCAGAAGCTCGGCCGCGGATTTCATTCGTAAATATTCCAGCAGGGGTTTTGTAATTTCGGATCGCGGGTCCTCTTCGTCCTCATTGTCGTGGGCCGGAATGAGCATTCTCGATTTGATATGGGCCAGGGTGGAGGCCATCAGGATGAAATCTCCGGCAAGATCCACGTTCAGGGACTGTAATACATCGATATATTCAATATATTGGTCGGTTATCAGAGCGATGGGGATATCGTAGATGTCCATCTCGTTTTTTCTGATCAGGTACACCAGAAGGTCCATCGGCCCCTCAAAAATATTTTCAAGTTTTACGCTGTAGGCCTGGTCCGGCAAGGTATTGGCATCCTTCATATTCTAATCGCCCGGTGCACCTCTTCCATGGTCTGCAGCGCAACTTTTCTGGCTTTTTCAGCGCCGGTTGCAATGATATCCTCAACCATTCCGGGCTGGTTCGTGTAATACTCCCGCTTTTCTCGAATCGGTTCAAGCGCCCGGATGAGATTTTGCGCCATTAATTTCTTGCATTCAACGCACCCGATCTGCGCCGAGCGGCAGGAAGTCGCGATCTGTTCGATGGTTTCCCGGCTGCTGTAAAGCTTGTGAAATTCATACACATTGCATACATCCGGATTTCCGGGATCCTGCCGCCTGGCCCGCTGGGGATCGGTGATCATACCGGATACCTTGGCAGATATTTCTCCGGGCGGATCCGACAGGAAGATGGCATTATGGTAACTCTTGCTCATCTTGCGCCGGTCCAGGCCGAGAATCTTGGGCGTCTCGGTCAGGATGGCCTGGGGTTCGGGAAAGACGTTGCCATAAAGATAATTGAACCTTCGGGCAATTTCACGGGTTATTTCCACATGAGGCACCTGATCGATCCCCACGGGCACGCCAAAGGCCTTGTACATGATAATGTCCGAAGCCTGCAGCACCGGGTAACCGAGAAAGCCGAATGTGGAAAGATCCTTGCTGTTCAGCTGCGTGATCTGTTCCTTATAGGTCGGGTTGCGTTCGAGCCAGGGGACCGGTGTGATCATGGAAAGCATCAGGAACAGTTCCGCATGCTCTTTGATCTGGGATTGAACAAAAAGCGTGCTTTTATCCGGGGACAGGCCCACGCTGAGCCAGTCTATCATCATTTGCCTGATATATCCCGTGATCGAGCGGGTGTCCTCATAATCACTGGTTAAGGCATGCCAGTCGGCAATGAAAAAAAAGCAGTCATATGGATCCTGCAGCGTTACCCAGTTGGACAGCGCGCCGTGAAGATTCCCAAGGTGAAGCGGACCGGTGGGGCGCATGCCGCTTAAAATTCTTTTTTTACCTGTCATAAAACACTCCCGGAACTGAAGGGTAAATGATTATCATATTGAATCGAAATCAGGAAGCGTAATTGCGCGCGAAGGACAGCTCATCGTCCCTGGATTTAAGGTGTCCGTTCAGTTTCGCGTCCAGCGCCGCATCCAGAACTTGCCGGTAAACGGGGCCCGGTTCCAAGCCCAGTTTTTTTAGATCTTTGCCTGTCAGTGATATTTTGATGTACCTTAACTGTGTAAAATAATGTGAAATGTTCCGTTTGATACGGGTATGCTGGGTAATGGCCATCATATAGAGTATCAGTTCGGTGCGAAAGGCGGAAAGTTTTTTATAAATCATGCTGTTTGCGGTCGGGGGCTTTCGTTCCAGGGCCGCAAGGCATCTTGCGGCATTGAACCGTTCCTGGGCGAAAATTTTCCGATGCCGGGGAGCCAGTTCGAGTCGCAGGCAAATCTCATCCGATGTTTTTCTGTCACAGTGTCGAATCAGCGCCATGAAATAAACGGACCACTTCATATAAGATTCTTCCAGAAAAAGCAAATCATACCAGGACAAAACTTTTCTGGCCGTATCGAGCAATTCCAGCAGGGCTTCATTGACCTCGATGGAAGGGTGGATAACATGCAGCAGCTTGAAATCCTTGAGCCGATTGATGGTTCCCGTAGGGTTTTCTTCCTGAAGGATCTGGCGCAGTTCCATAAAAACTCTCCGCCCGCTCAGCCGTTTGAAGAAGTCCATCCTGACCGCATTGGCGATCAGTCCGGCTGTGAGCTTGCCGATGGAGAAGTTAAAGCGCTGTTCGAATCTTATGGCTCGAAATACCCGTGTGGGGTCCTCGACAAAGCTTAAGTTGTGCAGCACCCGGATCGTTTTTTCCTTGATATCTTTTTGGCCGCCGAAAAAATCTATCATCAACCCGAAATTTTTCGTGTTAAGTTGGATTGCCAGGGTGTTGATCGTAAAATCCCTCCTGAAAAGGTCCAGTTTTATGGAACTCATTTCAACCACGGGAAGGGCGGCCGGAAAGTCATAATATTCCAGTCTGGCCGAAGCCACATCGATTTTAAATCCGTCAGCGAATATAATAACCGCCGTGCCGAATTTTTCATGGGAATGAAATCGGGCGCCCATCATCTGTGAAAATTTTTTGGCAAAGGCAATCCCGTCGCCTTCGATGACCAGGTCAATGTCTTCATTGGTCCGGTACAGAAAAAGATCCCGCACAAAACCGCCGACAATAAAGGCGCCACAGCCCATGTCGCTGGCGGTTTCGCCTATGATTTTCAAGGTGCCGATCAGTTTTTTGGACAGCCTTTCCTGCATAAATTTGCCGATATTGCGGGTTCTGGCGTGGGCAGGCGCTTGCAGCGGGTCCGGCGAGTTGGCAGCGCCACGCCGGGACTGCCGGATGAGGATATTTAACAGGTCCGTGCGTGTAATCACGCCCAAGACCGTGCCCTTTTCCATAACCGGCAGGATGCGTTGTTTGTTTTCGATAATTTTTTCCTGTATCTCCAGCAGACTGGCTGCAGGCCCCACGGTTGCCATATCCGTGGTCATATATTCGCGAACCGGCGTCAGCGCCAGTTTGTGAAACAGGGCTTTTTCGATAATCTGGCGCGATATAAACCCTGAAAGTCTATCGTTTCCTGCAGCCTCCTGCGGCTTTTCCATGACCAGCAGCGCGTTGATGTTGTAACGGGTCAACAGATTTGCGGCCTCCTTGCACGAAACATCGGCATTCACGGTAATGGGCGGGGAAGACATGAAATCCCAGGCCAGCCGGCTGGATTGGACTTGGGCATACAGGGCCTGAAGCAGTTGCTGTTCCACCTGTGCCAGGGTCTTGCCTTTAATTGCCGCTGAAGCCGCGTATTTATGCCCGCCGCCGCCAAATGACGTCAGGATCGCGCCCACGTCCACTTCCGCAAGACGGCTTCTGGCCACCAGATAAATTTTATTTCCCATTCCGGCGATGGAAAAAATCGTCTCAATGTTTTCCATTTTGATCATTTTATGGACCAGAAAGGCAAAGTCGGGAATGTAGTTTTCCGAAGTGACCCGGGTCAGGACCACTTCGATGCCGTTGATATGATGACGGGTGGCCCCCTGGATCATGTCGTTGAGTATCCCGACCTGTTCCGGGCTGATTTCCCGGGATATCAGGTCGGCCACGGTATTTAAGCTTGCGCCTTTTGAAAGCAGGTAGGCCGCGGCATGAAAGTCACTTTCGGTGGTGGAGGCAAAAGTAAAAGAGCCCGTGTCTTCATAAAGGCCCAGGCACATAATCGTTGCTTCGTCCTCGGACAATCCAATCCCTTTCTCACGGATAATCTCCGTCAGGAGGGTAACGGTGGCTCCGGTTTCCCGGATGACCTGGAAATGGCCTTGGATATCATCGGCCATGGGAGGATGATGGTCATAAATATGAATTTCCAGATCCGGACGGGTTAAAAGCGGGGCGAAGTGAACGATGCGCCCCGGCTGACGGGTATCCACAAGCACCAGGCGTTTAATTTCATCAAAGTCGATCTCCTTAATATCCACCATGTTGAAAAGATATGCCATGGAGTTAATAAAGAAGTTCCTCAGGTTTTTTTCATGGGACCCGGGGAAAACCACCCGGGATCCAGGATACAGCTTCTGGGCGGCCAGCATGGAAGCCAGTGCATCGAAATCCGCATTCGCGTGGGTGGTGATTATCGTGGTCCGGTTGTCGTTCACCATGGCCTCAAAATATAGCGCACTGAAGTTCGGGTTTTATGGAACAAGAAATGTATAACCTCAAACCGGACAAGATATCAAGCAATAGATATAGGGATGGAAACGGTCAGGTAGGTTTTACATCGGCTGAACTCTGCAGGGTTGAAGAATTGCGCCGGAGGCAAAGGGTTGGGGACCTTTTGCGATACCGTTTACAATGTTGTTGTTGTTCTGCTTGAATTGTGATACTTGTGAAACCTCAAAACAGGTCAATTTTCTTAGGAATTACAACATAGAGTGAAACCGATACCTAAATTGAGCGATTATGAATACATCTTCGGCCCTGTCCCTTCAAGACGTCTGGGCATATCCCTCGGCGTGGACGTTATGCCGCCGAAAACCTGCACCTTAAATTGCGTGTACTGTGAGTGTGGCAGAACAGACCGGCTGACGTTGAAGACGGACGAATATAGCCCGACACAGCGTATCTGTGAAGAGCTTTCCGATTATTTGTCCACCGGGCCGAAACTGGATTATATCACCTTTTCGGGTTCCGGCGAACCCCTGCTGCACAGCAAAATCGGCGAGATTATTCATTTTATAAAAGTGCAGCATCCGCAATACCGCGTTGCGCTGTTGACCAACGGCACGCTGTGCTATCAGCCGCGTATCCAGGATCAGCTGTCAGGCGTTGATCTGGTCAAGGTATCCCTGGACACGGTTTCCGAAAAGGAGTTTGTGCGCCTCAACCGGCCCCACCCTGGGCTGGAGCTTCCTGCCATTATCGATGGGTTGATTTCTGTCAGAAAGGTGTTTCAACAGCAGTTATGGGTAGAGGTTTTTCTGGTGCCCGGCATCAACGATAACGCTGAGGGCCTTGATGGGTTAAAAAAAATTCTGCGACAAATAAATCCCGATAAAGTTCAGGTAAATACCCTGGACCGGCCGGGGGCTGAAGATTGGGTGAAGCCTGTCGATCCTGCGGCTGTTAAGGAGATCGCCGGTTATTTATCCAACGCCGAACCCATAAGCCGCTTTGATTCGAAACAGAGCAAAGCGTTACCGGTAAAAGATTTCAAAGATCGGGTCCTGGCCACAATAAAGCGCAGGCCCTGTACGGCCGAGGATATCTCCGAAATGTTGGACGTTCCACTGGATGTCGTGCATCAATATTTCCTCGGACTCATTGAGGATGGTGAGGTTGCGCAGATGACCCTGCCCAGGGGAACCTTTTATTTTAAGCGA
>JAUYIZ010000064.1 GCA_030688615.1 Desulfobacterales bacterium
CATTGAAAAAATGGTTGTCAGGGGAGCGCCCCTGATCGGCGTTACCGGCGCCTTCGGCGTCTATCTGGCCGTATTAAACTGCCCGGACCGGTCTGATAACAACGCTTATCTGGCGGCCGAATGTGAGCGGATCAAATCTGCCCGGCCGACGGCCGTCAACCTGGGCTGGGCGGTGGACAGGGTGCTGTCCCGGGTGCTGGACGCCCATACGCCCGGCGCGCAACTTCAAATCGCCGCCGGAGAGGTCCGGTGCATCGAGAATGAGGAAATCGAAAACTGCAGATCGATCGGCCAGCACGGCGCAGCCCTCATTGAGGCGGCCAGCCGGAGAAAAAACGGCCAGACCGTTAACATCCTCACCCATTGCAATGCCGGATGGCTGGCCTGTATCGAATACGGCACCGCAACGGCGCCCATTTATGTGGCCCATGAAAGACGGATCGATGTGCATGTCTGGGTGGATGAAACACGGCCGTTAAACCAGGGGGCCAGACTGACAGCCTGGGAACTGGGGAAAAAGGGCGTGAAACACACGGTGATTGCCGACAATTCCGGCGGCCACCTGATGCAGCACGGCCGGGTCGATCTGGTGATCGTGGGCACGGACCGGACCACCGCAACCGGGGATGTGGCCAATAAGATCGGGACCTATTTAAAGGCGCTTGCCGCCAGGGACAATGACGTTCCGTTTTATGTGGCCCTGCCTTCCAGCACGTTCGACTGGAACCTGACCGACGGCGTGAAACAGATTCCCATCGAAGAGCGGGATCCGGATGAAATCAGGTATGTTCAAGGCCTGCATCAGGGCAGGACAAAAAGTGTTCTGGTCCCGCCGCTGGATAGCCCGGCGGCAAACTTTGCCTTTGATGTGACGCCTGCCAGGCTGGTGACCGCTTTAATCACGGAAAGGGGAATCTGCCGCGCTGATGCCGGGGATATCCGCAGACTTTTCCCCGACCGGACCGCCACGGAAAAAGCTTGACTTTTTTCCATTTATTTTATTTAATCACTGGATGTTGACCGAACTTGAAAAGAAAATAATTGCTGCCATCCAGGGGGACATTCCCGTCGCCAAACGGCCTTATCTTGAAATGGCCGCTGAACTGGGGGTTTCGGAAGAAAATTTTTTAAATACATTACAAAGCCTCATGGACCGGGGGGTGATCCGGCGGTTTGGCGCCACGTTGCGCCACCAGAAATCCGGCTTCGGGGCCAACGCCATGGTGGCCTGGCGCGTGGGCGAAGACCAGATCGAGCAGGTCGGCAGGGAAATGGCGGCGCTGCGAGAGGTTTCCCACTGTTACCGGCGCAATCCAACCCATCAGTGGCCGTATAATCTGTACACCATGGTGCATGCCAAAACCGAAGCCGCCTGTCGTAAAATTGCGGAAAGAATGTCGGAAAAAACTTCCGTTCATCAGTACGCGCTGCTTTTCAGCATCAAGGAGCTTAAAAAAACCTCCATGCAATATTTCTCAGATGAAAACGATTTCTGAGCCCATCTTTACCCTGACCCTTGCCTGCCATGGTTTTTATGCAACCACGGGGTTTGTCCCGTGATGAACGATGCGCCCCATATCCTTCTGATCAACCCCTGGATCGAGGACTTTGCCGCCTATGACTATTGGGCCAAACCCCTGGGGCTTCTCCTGCTGGCATCCATACTGGAAGCCCACGGATGCCGTGTGAGTTACCTGGACTGCCTGGACCGCTTTCACCCCCGCGCCCCCCGGTCCGACCCCTATGCGCGCAACGGGCGGGGGCCTTATCTTAAAACGCGGATTCCCAGACCGAAAGGTTTTGAAGACATTCCCCGTTTCTTTTCCCGGTACGGGATCAGGGAGGAATGGTTCCGGGAAGATCTGAGCTCGGTGACCCGGCCGGATCTTATCGGGTTGACCTGCCTGATGACCTACTGGTATCCGGGGCTGCAGAAAACCGTTGACGTGGTGCGGGATTATTTTCCGGATGTCCCCGCGGCCCTTGGCGGAATATATGCGACCCTGTGTCATGCGCATGCGAAAAAGCATTCCGGGGCGGACATCGTCGTCCGGGGTCCCGGCGAGCATGTGATTCTCAACCTGGTTTCGAAAGTCACCGGCGCCCGTCTGGAACGTACATTTGACCCGGAAGATCTTGACAGCTATCCTTATCCGGCATTTCATCTGCAACGAAAAATAAATTATGTCCCGCTGCTGACTTCCAAGGGGTGCCCTTTTTCCTGCGCCTACTGTGCGTCCCGTTTCCTGCATCCGACCCGGCTGATGCGCAGCCCCGGGTCGGTGGTGGAAGAGATCCGCTTCTGGCACGAAAAGTATGGGGTGGCAGATTTTATATTCTACGACGATGCCCTGTTGATGGACGCCGAGACCCATGCCGTCCCCTTGTTTGAAAAGATCATAGGGTCCGGGATGAAAATCCGTTTCCACACCCCCAACGCGATTCATATCCGCGGCATCTCCATGGGCACGGCCCGGCTGATGCGGCAGGCCGGCTTTGAAACGCTGCGACTGGGGCTGGAGACGACGTGGTTTGAAGATCGGAAAGATCTGGATAATAAAGTCAATGCGCGTGAATTCAAACAGGCGGTCGGGTGTCTTGTGCGGGCCGGATTTGAAAAGTCTCAGGTCGGGGCGTATCTGCTTGCCGGGCTGCCGGGCCAGTCCATGGACACCCTGGCGGCTTCCGTGCAGGCCGTTGTGGCAAGCGGTATCACCCCGGTGCTGGCGCATTATTCACCCATTCCGCATACGGCGTTGTGGGACAAGGCGGTGTCGTGCTCAAGATATGATCTGGCATCGGATCCGATTTTTACCAACAATACGGCAGCCCCCTGCCAGGCCGAACCGGTTTCCTGGGAAACGATTTCGTCCCTGAAAAGACTTGTGGCCATGTAAAAAAGGTGTCAGGTGTCAGGTGTCGGGGATCGGGTTTGCGCATGATCGGCTTAAAAAGAGACAGGTGTCGGGGGGCGAAAAGGAAGGAAAACAAACCGATGAAATGGGCCGTGGAAGCGGAAACAGCAATCAAAAAAGTTCCTTTTTTTGTGCGCAAAAGAGTCAGGGCGCGGGTGGAAAAGGAGGCCATGCAGGCCGGTAAAAAAGTTGTTACCCTGGCGGATGTCCAGGCCACCCAGGCCCGATATTTAACCAGCATGAGCAGCGAAATCAAGGGATATCAGGTGGATGCCTGTTTCGGCCCCGGCGGATGTCCCAATCGTGCCAATCCGGGCGACCGGCTGATGCAAAAGATTGAAGCGCTTTTAATAGCCGAGGATTTGCTCGGTTTTTTAAAGCAGCATGTCCAGGGGGATTTAAAGTTTCATCATGAATTCCGCATAACTTTTGCCGATTGTCCCAACGGGTGTTCCCAGCCGCAGATCAAGGATATCGGCATTCTCGGCGCCTGCCTGCCGAAAATTTCCGCATCCCCCTGTACGTTGTGTGAGGCCTGCGTGGACGCGTGTGCAGAGGGCGCCATCCGGCTGGACAGCCGGGAAGAGATGCCCGCCATCGACTTTGAAAAATGCCTCAAGTGCGGCCAGTGCGTTCAGGTCTGCCCGTCAGGAACGATTGCGGAAGGGGAAAAGGGATACCGGGTGCAGCTGGGCGGCAAGCTCGGCAGGCACCCCAAGCTGGCATGGGAGCTTCCCGGGATATTCACCGAGGATGAGGTGCTGGGCATTGTAAAATACTGCCTCGACTTTTATAAAAAAAACAGCCAACAGGGCGAACGGTTTGCTGAAATTTTTCAACACGGGGATTTTGAACAATTATCCGCCGGAGTCCAGAACTATTTGAACCGCCCGCTGCGCTCAAGTCGCAAAGAACGCTAAGATGAACAAATGAAAAAAACTTTTATTAAAATTCTTCGCGCCTTTGCGCCTTGGCGGTAAATCGGTCTTTGGTTTTGTTTAAAACGGTTTAAGTTATTTGAAAGATACGATTGAGGAGGGTAAGCATGCGATTAAAAAGAGCTGCAAAAAAAGCCGGCCAGTCGCCCGGAACGCTGACCTACGTGGGCGTGGAAAAGGACCAAAAAGTAAAGATTCAAATCATTGACTATGATCCAAATGAGCTGGTTGAAAAAGAGGTGGATTCCCTCGATGCCTGTATGCCCTATACGGTCAAAAACACGGTGACCTGGATCAACATCACCGGCATTCACAACATGGAGCTCATCGAGGCGCTGGGCCGGCAGTTCGGCCTGCACCCGCTGGTGCTGGAAGATGTGGTCAACACCGAGCACCGGCCCAAATTGGATGACTTCGAGGACTATCTGTGTATCATTTTAAAAATGCTGTACACCGACGTCCGGAAAAAGAGCATCGTGCATGAGCAGGTCAGCCTGATCCTCACACCCCGGGCGGTGATTTCGCTGCAGGAATTTGAAGGGGATGTATTCGATCCGGTCAGAGAAAGACTGCGCAAAGGCAAAGGCCGCATCCGGAGCCAGGGAGCCGCTTACCTGGCTTACGCTCTGATCGATACGATCGTTGACAATTATTTTCATCTGTTTGAAGACATCGGGGAAAAAATTGAAATTCTGCAGGAACAGGTCATTTCCGCGCCGCAGCCGCAAATACTTCAGCAGATCCAGGATTTAAAACGTGAGATGATCTTTCTGAGAAAATCGGTCTGGCCGCTGCGTGAAATCATCAGCGCGATGGTCCGGGGAGAATCTTCCCTGCTGAAAGAAAATGTGATCGTATACCTGCGGGATGTCTATGATCATACCATCCAGATCATTGACATTATAGAGACCTACCGGGACATGCTTTCCGGCATGCTGGACATCTACCTTTCCAGTGTCAGCAATAAAATGAATGAGACAATGAAAGTGCTTACCATGATTGCCACGATTTTCATCCCCCTGACCTTTTTAGCCGGTGTTTATGGCATGAACTTCAAGTATATGCCGGAATTGGAACTGAAATGGGCTTACCCGATGTTATGGATCCTGATGATCGCCATCTTTGTCGCCATGATGCGCTGGTTTAAAAGGAAAAAGTGGCTGTAGAAACAGGGTAATAGATTTGGTGAGTAACAGACACCCCTTGATTTTAAGGGGTAAATTTGCTATAATATTTGGATTCGTTTGGTTCGGATCCGAATATGAAAACAAAAATAAAAACCACCGTCGTTGCGCTGTTTATTAGCTTTTTAGCAGTCAACTGGGTGCTGGCCAGCCCTGTGGAAAACAGTGAGCTAAGTGCCAGTCGCTTCCCCATTC
>JAUYIZ010000066.1 GCA_030688615.1 Desulfobacterales bacterium
GGTCTTGCACACTGAATTTGGTTACATAGGAAGCCAGTTTGTTAAAAATCCAGTTTGCCATATCTCTGTGAAAGGCACTTTCAGATGAACGGACGCGCGCGCCGATCACCATGTCATACCTGTCTCTGTGCTCGAGCAGTCTGGCAATGTCGGCAGGGTCATGCTGCCCGTCCGCATCCATCATCACGATCCAGTCACCGCCGGCATGTCGCAATCCGGTTTTGACGGCTGCACCGTTCCCGATATTATAAGGATGCGAGCGGACATGAGCGCCGGCTGCAACGGCTTCGTCGCGGGTCCGGTCCGTTGAGCCGTCATCAACCACCAGCACTTCAAAATCAGGATAAAGGTTTTTTATCGTCCGGACAGTTTCACCAATGCTCAATTCTTCGTTATAAGCAGGCAACAGGACCGTGATTTTATCCATATCCACTATAAAAACTCCTCATAAGGCAAGTATCATAATTATTGCAAGATATCCGAACCGGCATTTGAAGTCAAATCCAAATGCGCCGTTTTCCCTGTAAATATTTGCCACCATGCAAAGTGAAATCCAGCAGGTATATTATGATGTGACAGCCTGTTCCTTGACATCCAGGCACGCTTTTGTCATACTCAAATTCGTAAAAACAACGGGCGGGGTCGAAAATGGTCATGGGAAAGAAAAACATAACTTTTTAAGGAACCATGCGGCGCTACGAGAATCTTGCTTCCTTCGGGCTTCTTTTCATCGCGGTGTTACTGATATACAGCAATACCTATCAGGCATCATGGCATCTGGATGATTACCCCAATATTGTCAGCAACCCGCGTCTGCACATCAAAGATTTATCCCCTGGCTCCCTGATCTCAACTTTTCGCGCCTCGATTGATGGAGGCCGGTATCAAGGCCTGAGCGTTTACCGTCCCGTCGCCTGCCTGACTTTTGCCCTCAACTGGTATTTCCATGAAGATCAGGTTGCAGGGTATCACCTGGTAAATAATCTCCTGCATTTTTCAGCGGCTTTTCTCCTGTTTTTAACCGTTATGGCGCTTTTAAAATCTCCTGAAGCGGATTTGAAACTTCAGGACAGACGGTTTTTTATTGCCCTGTTGACCGCGCTGCTCTGGGCGATCAACCCCATTCAAACCCAGGCGGTCACTTATATCGTTCAGCGCATGGCCGCCTTAAGCACGCTTTTCTACCTGACGAGCCTTTATTTTTTTGTCAGGGCCAGAATCGAACCGGCGGAAATTAAAAGGGGCCTGTTATATTCCGCCTGCGCGATCAGCTTTGCTTTTGCCATGGGTTCTAAGGAAAACAGCGTCACCCTGCCTGCGGCACTTGTGATGGCAGAGGTGCTGTTTTTTTCAAAAGCCGGTGCGGTCTGGAAAAGAACCGCCGCATGGGGAGGGCGGTGCATGCTGGCGCTGGGGACGGCAGCGGTGCTGCTTTATTTCACCGATAAGGATTTTTTCGGGATTTTTGAAGGGTATGCCGACCGGCCTTTTACAATGCTGCAACGGCTCATGACCGAATCCAGTGTGTTGCTTTACTACCTGACATTAATCTTTTACCCGGCCCCTCAGCGACTTTCCATTGTTCACGAGGTGCAGATTTCATCATCGCTCTTTACCCCCTGGACGACCCTTCCAGCCATTTTACTCGTTTTGTTTTTAATCCTTTTCGGATTTTCACAGATTAAAAAAAGGCCCCTTTGGGCCTTTGCCATCCTGTTTTATTTCTTAAACCATCTCACGGAATCCTCAATTGTTCCTCTGGAGCTCGTTTTCGAACATCGAAATCATCTGCCGAGCCTGTTTCTCTTTTTACCCGTGGCCGCAGGAATCGCCCGGGCGATGGACCATTACGCTCTTACATCACCCCGTATGCATTTGACGATGCGTTTTGCCCTGGGCCTGCTGATCATTGCCCTGGGCAGCGGGACCTATGTCCGCAACATGTTCTGGGCCACGGAAAAATCGCTGTGGGAAGATGCCATGGAAAAGGCGCCGCAGAGCGCGCGCCCCCTGCAAAGCCTGGCATTGCACCACTATGAAAAAACCGGTCAGATAGACAAGGCCCTTGAACTGTATCAAAAGTCTTTGCCCCTTTACGACCCGAATCCCGCATATTCCCGGGCCGTCGCCCTGGTGAATATGGGTGGCATTTATTACCGGAAAAATGAGTTTGAAAAGACCGTCGCGCTTTGTAAGCAAGCCGAGGATATTTACCCGGAATATGAAAATGCACGGTATGGCAGGGTGCTGGCTCTGGTGCGCCTGGGGCGTCTGGATGAAGCCTTGCGCGGCATTGATTTTTTACTTTCAAAGCAAAAGTCGCATCCGGGATACCTCCATGTGAAGAGGCTGATTCTACTCAAACAGAAAAACCCCGAAGCGGCGACTGCTTACCTGAAACCTACACCCGATTGATGATGGCGGCCATATACCCGGCGCCGAAACCGTTGTCAATATTGACCACGGCAACATTTGAGCTGCAGCTGTTCAGCATGGCAAACAGGGCCGCTAATCCCCCGAAGCTGGCGCCGTAACCCACGCTGGTGGGCACGGCAATCACCGGGCGGCTGACCATTCCGGCCACCACGCTGGGCAGCGCGCCTTCCATCCCGGCCACCACAATCAGCACGGATGCCTGCTCGAGTTTGTCCTTATATTTGAACAAACGGTGGATTCCGGCAACGCCCACGTCAAAAACGGTCTGCACCTCATTTCCCATGGTCTCAGCCGTCAATGCGGCTTCTTTGGCCACCGGGATATCGGAGGTGCCTGCCGAAATTACAAGTATCGGGCCCTTGCCCTGTCGGGCTTGTTTCTGTTCGGACCAGATGATCATGCCGGCCTCTTCATGATACCGGGCCGCGGGGAAACGGGCCATAATCTTTTCTGCTTTGGAAGGGTCAATCCGGGTGGCCATGACGACGTTCTCCTGGAGCATCATCCTTTCCATGATACCCGTGATCTGCCCGGCGCTTTTCCCTTGCCCGAAGATCACTTCCGGAAACCCCTTGCGCAGAGAGCGATGATGATCTATATGTGCGTAATCGATATCCTCGACGGACAGGTGCTCTAATTTCCCGGCGGCGTCTGCTACGGATGTTTTACCCGAAGCAACCGCCAGGAGGAGTTGGTTTAGTTTTTCCGGATCCATGAAACATTAGCTCCTTATTTAATAATATCAAGGCCGTTATGTTAAACAGAAAAAGTATCAGGGTCAATAAAATCTTTCCGGAGTGAACCGCATGAAAATCGTTGCAATCATCCCCTCGCGCTATGGTTCCACCCGCTTTGCCGGAAAACCCCTGGCCCGCATCTGCGGAAAGCCCATGATTGAATGGGTCTGGCGTCGATCCAACCAGGCAGAAACCATAAATGAGACCATCGTGGCCACGGATCATTGCCGCATTTACGACGTCGTGACCGGATTCGGCGGGAAAGCCGTCATGACATCCGAACACAACCGCTCAGGCACGGACCGGGTCGCAGAGGCAGCGGATCAAATCGGGCTTTCCGCAGATGATGTGGTTGTCAACATTCAAGGCGATCAGCCGCTGATAGACCCGCGGTGTCTGGACGACCTTGTCCGGGCTTCTCTGGCTTGTCCGGACCTGAAGATGAGCACCCTTGCATTCAGAATCGTCAACCAAGACGAGATTACCAACCCGAAAGATGTTAAGGTTACCTTCGACAGTGCAGGATTCGCTCTTTATTTTTCCCGCTCCGCCATACCCTGCGGGCGGGATCCGCATGTTCCCTTTGACACCTACAAGCACCTGGGGATTTACGCGTACACCCGGCGTTTTCTGGAAACATTCAGAAACCTTCCGGAGGGGGCGCTTGAAAAGATTGAAAAACTCGAGCAGCTCCGGGCGCTGGAGTACGGGCATCGAATCCGGGTGGTTACCACGCAATACGATTCGCCGGAAGTGGACTTGCCGGAAGATATCCCCAGGGTGGAAGAAATATTAAGGGCTCGCGCAAATCCAAACAACCAGATACCCAGATAAACCAGACAACCAGACAAACCAGACAAACCAGATAAACCAGACAACCAACCTGTATTATCGAATGTCCTGTTCGATGATTTTACCCGGCGTCAGAATGAGGATCTCTTTTTTGGATTCTCTTTCCTGCAAAGACTTTATGGAGTCGGGTGCGTCAGACAATTTCCGGGGGGCATTTACACTTGATTTTCTGACGGGAGTGGCGGGCTTTTTGTTCCCATCCGAGACCTGGTCCTGGATGGATTTTATTTTTTCTTCAAGATCCTGCGTGGTCCGGTTTAACTGCTGCTCGTAACTTTTCAGTTTAAGCTGGTCCATTCTGAGGGCCAGATCAAGGTCCTTTTTTTCGATTTTATTCTTCGTCAAGGCCGAGACCGAGGATTGAAGTTCGTCGATCTCTTCCATCGCGCTCTCAATGCTTTTGGCCAGCCGTGCCTGCTCGATGGTTCCCTTTTCTACCTTGGCGGAGATCGTATCCAGCTTTGGGGAGATCTTGCCCGCCAGCGTCTTTACCTGTGCCTCAATATCCTTCAGGTCCTTTTGCAAGGGCTCGAGTGCTTTTTCAAGTTTATTCAGGGCGGCTTCAAATTCTTTTTTATCGGTTTTCAAGGCGTTCATGTTTTCTAAATTCTTGGCCACAAGCTCGATGCCCTTTTTGTTGGCGGACGTAAATTTTTCAAATTCCAGAATCACTTCATCCATGGGGGATACCTTTTTGCTGAATTGATCCTGAAGTTTGGCATATTGCACGGAAAGGGATGAAAATCTGGACTCCAGGTATTTAGACAGTTCTGTCAGCGCCAGGGTTTCAGCGTTTTTCTGGTTTCCGAACCGTTTAGTAATGTCCATGTAGGCAAGCAAAAGAACAAGACCCACCAGGCAGGGGATAAGCAGGGAAACCAGCGTGATCCGCTGGTTTATTTTTTTTATTTGAGGGTTGGGGGTTTCTTCCCTGAAAATTGAATCGGGCCTGTCGTCGTCGATACCGAATCTGAAACTCGAGGAATCATGATGGTTCATGGTAATTATTCCCATTCAATGGTGCTGGGCGGCTTGGAGCTGATATCGTAAACCACCCGATTAACTCCCCGGATCTCATTGATTATCCTGTTGGAAATATGGCCGAGGAGTCTGTGAGGCAACCTGGCCCAGTCGGCAGTCATGGCGTCTTTGCTGGTGACCGCGCGGATGGCGACAATGTTCTCATAAGTTCTCTGGTCACCCATAATGCCGACGCTTTTAATCGGCAGCAGAACGGCAAAAGCCTGCCATAGTTTCTTATAATAGCCGTTCTTTATGATTTCTTCAAGTAAAACAGCATCCACCTTTCTCAACAGGCTCAGGCGCTTTGGGGTAATTTCTCCGATGACCCGGATCGCCAGCCCGGGGCCGGGAAAGGGCTGCCGCCAAATCAGCTCATCCGGAAGGCCCAGTTCTTTCCCCAGGCGACGCACCTCATCCTTAAAAAGGTATCTTAACGGTTCGATGAGGCTTAATTTCATTTTTTTGGGCAGCCCCCCGACATTGTGGTGGGATTTAATGGTTGACGTGGGACCGCCGAAGGCGGAGTGAGATTCAATCACGTCCGGGTAAAGGGTTCCCTGGGCCAAAAATTCAACGCCTTTGAGTTTCTTGGCCTCGGCTTCAAACACTTCCATGAAAATTTTCCCGATGATTTTTCTTTTTTTTTCCGGATCGGTGACCTTGGAAAGTGCCTGGATGAATTTATTCTGGGCGCGAACAAAGCGGATGTTGATGTTAAGGTTCTTCCTTAAAACCTTTTTTAATTGAGTGGCCTCATCCATTCTTAAAAGACCGTTGTCCACAAATATGCAAGTCAGTTTTTTCCCAACGGCCTGATGGATAAGCAGCGCCGCAACCGATGAATCCACGCCGCCGCTTAAACCGAGAATAACCTGTTTGTCCTTGACGGTCTTTTGGATCTGCGCCACCGAGTCCCTGGCAAAGGATTTCATGGTCCAGGTGCCTTTGCACCCGCAGACGTTAAAAAGAAAATTGCGGAGCATTTTCTTTCCCTTGGGCGTGTGCTGGACTTCCGGGTGGAACTGAAGGCCGTATAGCTTTTTGTCCCGATGCGCCGCCGCGGCGATTTCGGTGTTGGCGGTCGAAGCGATATTCTCGAATCCTTCCGGCAGCGCGCTTATGGCGTCGCCATGGCTCATCCAGCATTTTGTGTGGCTGTCCACCCCCGTAAAGAGGTCCGCCTGATTTTTTATCACCAGCTCTGCAAACCCGTATTCCCGTTTGCGGGCTTTTTTTACGGTGCCGCCAAGGGCATCGATCATAAACTGCATACCGTAACAAATGCCGAGGACCGGAATCCCCATATCGAAAATTTCCTTGTCAATCCTTGGACTTTCTTTGCTATAGATGCTTGAAGGGCCTCCGGAGAGGATGATGCCCCGGGGGGCAAGGGCCCGGATGTCTTCCTTGCTGATCCGCGGTGTCTCCATCATGCAATAGACACGGCATTCACGCACCCGGCGGGCGATGAGCTGGTTGTATTGGGAACCAAAATCAATAATGAGTATCATGGACACCTTATCGTTGAAACGACAGGTTGAAACCTTTATCCCCGGCCAGGAAAA
>JAUYIZ010000010.1 GCA_030688615.1 Desulfobacterales bacterium
GGAAAAAGCTTGAGGCCGAGCTGGTTTCTGCCGGGACGCGTTTTGAAGATCTGCAGGAAAGCCGGCGCCGGGAAACCGCCGTGGCGGCCGAAGCCCGGGGCCGGCTGGAAAAAGATCTGGCGGCCGAGCAGGCCGGCCGCAAGGAAACGGAAAAGCAGGTTGCAGCGGCCTGGCAGCAGATTTCCGGACAATCCAAAACTATTTCAGATCTGGAGCAGGCCAAAAGGGGCCTGGAGGGAAAACTGGCGGCAGTTCATCGTGAGATCGCCGCCCTGGAAACAGCGCCTGCGGGCGCACCCGCAGAGCAGGCGGCCAAGATGGAACGGATACAAAAACCCGGGCAAGTGAAACCGGCAGAGGAAAAGAACATGAGGGCTGAATCTGTCGCGTCCCTGGGGAAACATCCGGAACCGTCCGCTCCTGTTGCCACAGCGCCTGATTTTAATGATATTCCGGCCTTCGTGCGATCCTGGGCCGAGGCCTGGGAGGAGAAAAATATCGAGGCCTACCTGGCGCATTATTCAACAAAATTCCAACTGCCCGGCGCCATGAGCATCTCCTCCTGGCAGGAACAGCGGCGGCAACGCATGAGCAAACCGGGGCACATTAAAATCGACATCGACCATATTGTTTCTAAACCAACCGGCGACTCCAGCGTCCGGGCCACCTTCATCCAGAAATACAAGTCCGCCTCGTATTCCGACCGTGTCCTCAAAACCCTGGACATGCAATGGACCGAATTCGGCTGGGTGATCGTGAAGGAAACGGGCAGGGCGCTGTAAAAATGGATAAAGGAGGAGTACCTGTCATGTCCGAGACCAACCTTGCGGAAGCGGTTATCGCGTATCTTTGCTCGAAGAGGGTCCAGCACATCTTCGGCATTATCTCCCATTCTTCTTTTTCCCTGACCGACGCCATCGCGAAACATCCACAGCTGCGCTTCATCTACACGCAGCATGAGGGCGGCGCGGGAAACATGGCCCTCGGCTATGCCCGCGCAGCAGGAAAGCCGGCAGTGTGTCTGGTCTCGGCCGGCGGAGGTGCCACAAACATCGTCACTGCGACCGCCCAGGCCTACAAGGAATCGGTGCCCCTGTTCGTCATATCCTCCGAGATCGACACCGCCTCCTATGTGAAAGGCGCATGGTCTTCCTGGCATGGAATCGACCAGGTCAGGCTGTTTCAACCCATCACCAAGCAAAGCCTGAAAATTGAGCGCGCAGAAGACCTGGGATCGGTGCTGGACGCGCTTTTCTGCCTGATGACCCGGGGCCGTCCGGGGCCTGTTTATCTCGGAATTCCTACCGATGTTCAGGCCGCCGCCCTGGCCGCCCCGTTGATTTTTTCGGAAACGAAACATCCTGCGGCCCCTGCCATAGGTTCACAAGATGCTGAGACAGCCGTCGATCTGTTGCTTTCGGCGCATGCACCCGTCATTCTCGCCGGTACCGGCGTCCACGGGTCGGGCGCGCAAAAAGAGGTCCAGGAACTGGCCGAGTTGTTGCGGCTTCCCGTAGCCGTCAGCTATACGGCCAAAGGCGTTTTCCCCGAAAGTCATCCTCTGGCGCTGGGCTGCCTGGGTGTCGGCGGAAGATCTTACGCCCGAAAATTCTTCCTTGAATCCGACCTCATCCTTGCGCTGGGAACGACTTTCAGCGAAGGAACAACCCTCGGCTTCGGCCACCGGACGATCCCCGATCAGGCCAGGATCATCCAGATCGACGTCGATCCCAATGAGCTGGGGAGGAATTATCCGAGTCACCTGGCGATCCAGGCGGATGTGAAGGGGGCCCTTCAGAACATCATCGCAGGCGTCCGAATCCGCAAGCCGGCCGTGGCTTCGGATAACCGGAGGGTGCAAGAGATTCAGGACGCCAAACGGGCATGGCAAGACGAACGCGACCTGTCTGTCGCCAGCCAGGGCATGACCAAAGATCGGGTGCTTACAACCCTGAGCAAATTGCTCGATGGGAAAGAATCCCTGGTTACGTCCGGAATAACCGGTGAGGTGCTGAGGCATATCGACGCCGGATCTTTCTTGATTCACGCGGGTGAGTTCCGGGCTATCGGAACCGCATTTGCAACCGCGCTCGGCGTGAAGCTCGGTCTGCCCGCAGCGAGAGTCGTCTGCGTCACCGGGGACGGCTCCTTCATGATGGAACTGCAAGAGCTTGCCACCGCCCGGCTCCATAATATTCCGGTGCTGGTCATCGTCCTGCGCAACAACGCCTACGATCGCATGAAACGCGACCAGCTCAAAAAGTACGACGGGCGGGTGATCGGAACCAATCTCTTTGTGCCTGATCTGGCGCGCCTGGCCGGGCTGTTCGACGCCCGGGGCTTCACGGTCACCCGTCCGGACGAAATTGAGCCCGTTTTCCGGCAAGGGCTTGCGTCCGATGAGTTTGTTATCGTGGATGTGCACTTGGATTCTTGAACCGCAACCGGGAGCGCATTCCCTGTCCCGCCATGGGCGGGACTGCAGGCAGCTTCAATGAGGACCGGGTATGAACCGAAACAGTGAGCGCATTCCCCGCGGCTTGCCACGGGGTTCCTTCAAAAAAACCTGTTTTTTGACCCTGCTGTTATGCCTGAATTTGATGGCGGCCGAGCCATCGACGGCCGCCGACAACGCGGAGAACCCCTGGGGCATCATAAAAACATCCCAGGGCGACATTCGGATAGAGCTGTTTGCGGTCAAAGCGCCGGAAACGGTAAAAAACTTCATTGATCTGGCGGAAGGCCGCAAACCGTATACCGATCCGGTGACCGGGGAAAAAGTCAAAAAACCCTTTTATGACAATCTGATCTTTCACAGGGTCATCAAAAATTTCATGATTCAGGGCGGATGCCCGAAAGGCAACGGGAGTGGCGGCCCCGGCTATACCTTCGCAGATGAAATAAACGCCAAGGATCTGGGCCTGGATAAAATCAAGGTTCTTCAACCCGACGGCAGGGCGCATCCATTCCTTCTAGTACAAAACCGGCAGGATTTCAACCGCATCTTGGTTTCACCTTTAGCGCGCAAAATGGGAATCACATCCCAGCAGCAAATCCAGGACCGGCTGTCGGAGATACGGCAGAAAATATCCGAGCTGACCTTACAGGACAGTTATGAAAATCTGGGATACCGTTACAATGACAAGCTTACATCCCATCCGCCGGAGCGCGGGGTGATTGCCATGGCCAACTCGGGGCCGGATACCAACGGCTCGCAGTTTTTTATCAATCTGGTCGATACGGCGTGGTTGACCGGGAAACACACGGTCTTCGGCAAAGTGGTGCAGGGGATGGATGTGGTCGATAAAATCGGCTCGGCGCCGGTCGATTCGGGCAACCGGCCGCAAAAGCCGATCCGGATCCATTCGATCCGACTGGTCCGGCGACAGGGCGGGGCGGGGGAACGGAAGCAAATTGAAGATCCGGGCAGGGGCCGCAAATGAGTGCCATAAACCGGTCGGATATTAAAGCGGGGGCCCGGGTCCAGGTCGTCCGGAAACCGGACCAGCGCACCGGGAAACTGACGGAAGGGATCGTTAAGGATATTCTTACAAAGTCTTCCACACACCCACATGGAATTAAGGTTCGCCTGACCGACGGCGTCGTCGGCCGGGTGAAAAAAGTTCTCACCGTCCAACCATCCGGCTTCCCATCCACCGCGCCTATTCCCCGAACTTGAATAAAATTGAGCATTTTCAAAACTATCTATTGAAATCCTCGCCGGTTATTTGGTATGAACCAAAAAACTATCCAGAAAGTCGCCCAAGGAGATTATCATGGCATATAAAGATATTTTAAGGAACGCTATACGATCATTCGAGGATTTGGAGAAATGGCTTGCAGGGCAGAAGGCAAGGGTTGATCCCAGACTCAGGGATGTAATTGCCAAATATCCCATGAGGGTAAATACCTATTACCTCGGTCTGATTGAAAAGATGAATGACTGTATCTGGAAACAGGCAATTCCTGATGTCGAGGAACTTGAGCATTATATGGACCTGTCAGAAGATCCACTGGATGAGGAAGGGGATATTCCGCTGGGAGGCCCCAGAACCATAGTCCACAGGTATCCTGACCGGGTATTATTGCTTGTATCGAACGAGTGCGCAATGTATTGCAGATTCTGCACCAGAAAACGAAAAGTCGGTGACGACCGCAAGAACCCGTCCATGGAGGATATCAGGAAGGGGATTGAATACGTTGCATCTCACGAAGATATCAGAGACGTATTGCTCTCTGGCGGAGACCCGCTGTTGATTCCCAACAACAGACTGGATTACATCCTGGGAAAACTGACAGAAATACCACACCTCGGATTAATAAGAATCGGTACCAGGGTCCCGTGCGTCTGGCCGCAGAGGATTGTTGAAGATAAAGAATTGGTCGAGGTGTTAAGAAAGCATACGCCCCGCTCCCCAAAAAATCCGCAGCTTTACATAAACACGCACTTTAACCACCCCAAAGAAATAAACGATCAAAGCTTTCAGGCCATTAAAATCTTAAAGGAATTGGGGATTCCGATAGGGAATCAAACGGTTTTGCTCAAGGGCGTCAACGATGACACGGATGTCATGCGGGACCTGGTGCACAGCCTCGGTAAAATAGGAGTAAGGCCGTATTATCTGTACTACGCTGATCTTGTCGAGGGAACAGGTCATTTTAGAACCGCAGTATCCAAAGGAAAAGAAATCTGCAGAGACCTCTGCGGCACCACTACAGGTTTTCTTCGACCTGTTTATGTAGTGGATGCCCAAGGCGGCAGGGGTAAAATTCCGGTAGATCTGGGGTATTCAGATGGAATCAGTGAGGATAAAAAAGGGGGAACGTTTACTTCGGCGATCGGACTTGGAAAAGTCTATGTAAATGATCCAATAGAAAGAATAGAAGGAAAAAAAAGGAGAGAACGGGGGGCGAAAAAGGCTGATATATTGAAAAAACAGAACCAACTGTGAAAAGATAACCACGATAACGCCGGTCCAGGCTCCCCATCCGCCGCGCCTATTCCCCGATGATCTTCACCAGCACCCGTTTTTTTCTGCGCCCGTCGAATTCCCCGTAGAAGATCTGCTCCCAGGTCCCGAAATCCAGCTTCCCCTCCGTGACGGCAATTACCGATTCCCGCCCCATAATCTGCCGCTTCATATGGGCATCGGCATTGTCTTCGCCCACATTGTGCCGATATCCCGACACCGGCTCATGGGGGGCCAGTTTCTCCAGCCAGACTTCGTAATCGTGGTGCAGACCGGATTCGTTGTCGTTGATAAAGACCGAGGCGGTAATATGCATGGCGTTGCAGAGCACAAAACCTTCCTGGACACCGCTTTCACGAAGGCAGGCTTCAACGTCAGGTGTTATGTTGATAAAAGCCCTTCTGGCGGGCACTTCAAACCAAAGTTCTTTGCGATAGCTCTTCATGTCTGATTCCGGAGGCAAGATAAGGGTTGCGGGTTCGCTTTGAACCAGGTGGATGCCAGGCACAGTCCTGCAATGGATTTGGCATCTTGAATTTCACCATCACGGATCATTTCAAGCGCTTTGGAAAAATCAACTTCCTGCACATGGATCACTTCATCCGGGTCCAGATGCCGGACGGCCGGCTGCAGCTGCATCGCCAGGAAAATATGAATGCGTTCATTCGAATATCCGGGCAAGGGCGTAATCTGTCCCAGCGCGCACCAGTTTGCGGCTGCATAACCGGTTTCCTCAATCAGCTCCCTGCGGGCGCAGCTGATGATTTCTTCCCCCGGATCGAGCGTCCCGGCGGGGATCTCCCAGATATATTTTTTCAGGGCATGACGGTATTGTTTGAGCATAATGATCCGGCGGTCGTCCAGAAAGGCAACCATGGCGGCCGCGCCGGGGTGCTCGATGAATTCCACCTCGGTGGTGGTGCCGTTTTCCAGGGTGATGTTCTCCCGGATCAAATCAAACACTTTCCCCTTATAAACGATGATGCGGTGGTTTATTTCTGCTGACATATCCAGTTCCCGTCAAATTTTTTTCCGGCAGATAAAAATATGGCAGAATGAAACGATATGTCAATCAATTTGATTTTACTGTTGACGGCAACATGCTGGCCGCAGTATTCTTGCCAGAAAAGGTGTCGGTGAAAGGTGCGTTATGAAAAAAGCTTTAAAGGCCGCTTTTTTATCGGGTTTGGTATTTCCGGGTGCGGGCCAGGTTGCACTGAAACATTATATGCGAGGCGCTGTTTTCATACTTGCGGCTTCTGCCGCAGTGTT
This sequence comes from Desulfobacterales bacterium, assembly GCA_030688615.1. GTDB lineage: Bacteria > Desulfobacterota > Desulfobacteria > Desulfobacterales > JAUYIZ01 > JAUYIZ01. The sequence goes on from JAUYIZ010000010.1 coordinate 6,243, forward strand.
CGTCATGATATGGAAAGCGGTGCAAAACGCCTTTGTGATCCTCGCTAAACTTCAGACCGACGGGGGCACGATCCATCTGAACGAGATCTCAAACGCCGCAACTCAGGCATCTGCAGGCCCTGAAGGGTTTCCCTCCAGGTTCCTGCTGCTCTTTTTAATCTTCTGCTGGGTCATCGCGACCATTGATGCGTATAGAATCGGCAGGCAGAAGGACCTGGAGGAAATTTTAAAGGCCCAGGACAAGCGAGGTTGAAATTAACAACTGAAAAAAATGTTCCCTTTCATTCCGAAAGGTGATAGAAACACTATTTAAGTTCGCGCCACAGGCTCCGTTCCTGTGGTTTTTTATTTTATTGAAAGGAAACCAGAAAATTATGATCTGCACGACTCAGGTTACCCTCGCCTACGGCAAGAGGGTTTTGTTCAAGGACGTTAATATAAAGTTTACGCCGGGCAACTGCTACGGCCTCATCGGCGCCAACGGATCCGGAAAATCCACCTTTCTGAAAATTCTTGCCGGTGATATCGAACCGGATTCGGGAACCGTTTCCGCAGGGTCCAGGGAAAGGATCGCGGTGTTAAGACAGGATCACACTGTTTTTGACGAGAAGACGGTTTTAAACACCGTGATCATGGGGCATGAAAAGCTGTACGGGATCATGACCGAGAGGGAAACGCTTTATGCAAAACCCGATTTTTCCGCCGAGGACGGAATCCGGTCCGGCGAGCTTGAGGTTGAATTTGCGGAGATGAACGGCTATGAGGCGGAGTCTGAAGCGGCGGTGCTCCTGAACAATCTGGGAATCACGGAAGAGATGCACCCGAAAAAGATGAAGGAACTCGAGGGCGGGGATAAGGTGCGGGTGCTCCTTGCCCAGGCACTGTTCGGCAACCCGGATATCCTGCTTCTGGATGAGCCCACCAACAACCTGGACATCAAGTCCATTGCCTGGCTGGAGGAGTTTCTCTTCCGGTTCGCGAACACCGTGATCGTGGTATCCCATGACCGTCATTTCATGAATCAGGTGTGCACGCACATTGCAGATATCGATTTCGGCAAGATTTCGGTGTACGTGGGAAACTACGATTTCTGGTACCAGGCCAGCCAGCTGAACCTGAAACAGAAACAGGAGGAAAACAAAAAAACCACTGACCGTGCCAATGAACTGAAGGCTTTTATCCAGCGCTTCAGCTCCAATGCCTCCAAGTCGAAGCAGGCCACTTCCCGGAAAAAACTTTTAGAAAAACTCACGGTGGAGGACCTGCCGGTGTCTTCAAGAAAATACCCGTTTATCAGCTTCAAGCCGGATCGGCCCTGTGGCAACATGGTCCTGGAAGTGGATGGACTCACCAAGACCATCGAAGGCGAAAAGGTGCTGAATAACATCAGCTTTATTGTGAACGGCGGGGATAAGATTGCCCTGATGGGCGCAAACAGCAGGGCCAAGACCGCACTTTTCCAGATCCTGACCGGAGAGATGAAACCGGACAGCGGAACTTTCCGATGGGGGCTCACCATTACCCACTCCTATTTCCCCAAGGAGCACAACGCCTATTTCAACGGTGAGCGGAATCTTATCGAATGGCTGCTGCAGTTTGCCCCTGCCACAGAAGGCGAGAGCTTTGCCAGGGCTTTCCTGGGGCGCATGCTCTTTTCCGGGGAGGATGCCGTAAAGAAGACCGGCGTACTTTCCGGGGGGGAAAAGGTCCGCTGCATGCTCTCGCGGATGATGCTTTCCGCATCCAATGTCCTGATGCTGGATGAACCCACCAACCACCTGGACCTGGAATCCATCACGTCATTAAATAACAGCCTGCTCAGATTCAAGGAGGTGCTGCTCTTTACTTCCCATGACCACGAGTTCGTGAATACCGTGGCAAATCGGATCATCGAAATCACCCCCGGCGGGGTCATCGATCAACTCATGACGTTCGACGAGTATATTGAAAGCTCGAAAGTCGCGCAAGCTCGTGAAGCCATGCTCCGCAAGGCCGCGTAAAGATATGCAAGCTGCCCCGGCAAGACCCAGGAAAACAATGGAGATGAAATCACTGGTCCGGGCCTTGCAGCATCGGAATTTTCGCTTGTTCTTTGGGGGCCAGACCATCTCGATGATCGGGACCTGGATGCAGCGGGTTGCCGTTGCCTGGCTGGTCTAAGGATGGGGATTATTCCCGAGATCGCGGCGGGAATTCAAAACGCCACCGAACCGGGTATGACGGGCAAGCATTTCGGCTAAGGGCGAGTCCTAGTCATCCCCGTCAGATCGTGTGGGCCCTCTCTCGCCATTTTCCTGCCGGATACAGGTTCGTAAAATCTCATGGACCACCGAATACGGATCGCTCCTGCCGTCCAGGATATGCCGGATATACGTTTCCTTCTTACCGGTTTGCTCGAGGCTCTGAACAACAAGTTTCTGAAGCTCATCTCTGAAAATATGCCCCAATTCCTGTTCGATTCTGTCCAGTTTGGCCTTTTCCATGGCGCCGGTCGCGTGGAGGAATTTCTGATGATCCGCGATGGCATCCATCAGGGCCTCGATGCCCCTCAGAAGCGCCGGTTTGGTCGCCACGGAAATGGTGGGGATCACCCTGGGCACCCATTGGCCTTGCGTAAAGGATCTCGTGTTCAGCGCGGCTTCCATGTGGCGCCGGCAATTTTCGGCCCCGTTCAGATCCGCCTTGTTGATCACAATGATATCGGCGATTTCCATGATACCGGCTTTCATGGCCTGAATATCGTCGCCCATACCCGGCGAAATCACCAGCAGGCAGGTTTGGGCAATATGAACGACATCGATTTCATCCTGCCCTGCGCCCAGGGTTTCCACGATGATGACATCCCTTCCCATGGCCTCCATGATACGTGTCACATCATAGGTTGCCCGGGAAAGGCCGCCCCGATAGCCCCGGGAGGCAAGGCTGCGTATGAAGACGCCGTCATCGCGGGTGTGGCGCTGAAGCCGGATACTGTCGCCCAGAAAAGCGCCGCCCGAGAAGGGGCTGCTCGGATCCACCAGCACCGCACCGACGGTTTGGCCCCGGGCACGAAATTTTTGAATGATGTGGTCTGTCAGGGAACTCTTGCCGACGCCCCCGGAACCCGTGACACCCACGATCATGGCATGACCGGTGCGGGGATAGATTTGCTTCATGATTTCCTGGTGGTCATCGGTCCTGTTTTCGACCCGCGTGATCAACCGTGCGGCGGCCTGGCGGTCGCCGCCAAAAAGCTGTCCGATGAGTTCCGCTGAACTGGGTGATTTTACCATTGCCGGGCCTCAGTCCCTTTCAATGGGAAAAGACAATGCGGCGCCAAACCATCCGATCACACAAACCATGGGGAAAAGCGAAACGACAAGGAAAAGATAAATGATGCTGCCGGTCTGAAAGGAGTCCAGGATGCCGGGGTTGATCAGGCGCCAGACAAACACGATCAATCCGGTGATGAGCATGGCAATGGAAACCCGTTTTTTCACGGCAACGGCCCTGAGGGGTTTGGCAAGATAATTTAACCACCAGGTGTACAGGCCGGTGAGAATGGCCACGACGGCAGACAGCAACCCACCGCCGAGGCAGTGAAGAGCCGTGGTTTCAAATGATTTTATCCCGGTGACCAAATATAGCAGGTTGAACACGGTGGCGGCGGACATGAATACGATGGGAAAATGAACGGTCATGGGATGGGGATGGCGTCTGAGCATGGGAAAGCGGGAAATTAGTTTTGACAGGCTTGGCGGGATCCTGACGGCCGCACGGTTCTCGGTGAGTATCCCTGCCTGGGGATACCTGTCCAGGACTTCCATCCCGTGGGGCGCGGCCTGAATATCCGCTGTTAAATCCGCGCCGGCATGGTGGCGTTTCATGTGCAGGCCCCCTTGCCATAATTTGCTCCGGCTGACATCGATTACTTTGCCTTTATGGGCCACATAGGCCGGGGCACCGTCTCTGCCGTTATTTTTCGAAAGCGTTGCAAGATCGAATTCTTCCATCAGCGGTTTCCTTTAGCGGGTTATAATTTTCACGACCGTTAAAACCAGCAGCGTCAGCGGATAGTAGCTGGACCGGTTAAACAGGGCGATGGCCTGGGCGCGTGCTTTGGTCGTGTTCAGCCGCAGTGCGGGGACCATAAAAAGAAAAAGGCCTGCGGCCAGGGATGCCAGGACATAATAAAATGTGAAAAAAGTTCGGGTGATATAAAACAGACCCACATGGAACACCAGGGTCAGGGTAAGAAAAATCAGGATCATTTCAATGGAACGCTGGGGGCCGAGGCGGACCGGGATGGTTTTTGCCATCAGATGTCTGTCTTGCTCCACATCGGACCAGTCATTTGGAATATTCTGGCCGCCGATTTCCCAGCAAAAAAGCCACAGAAACATCACGAGGATAAACAGCAGGGAAGGATTCGGATCCACGGCGAACACGGCGGCAACGGCGCCGGAAGCTTTGACCCCGCCGCTGACAAACGCCCGCAGGCAGGTGATTTTCAGCAAAAGGCAGTATGCAATTTCCAGCCCGCAGCCGGCAAGAAAAATTAAAACACAAACCGGGCGCAACAGAAACGCACCGGTCAGCGCGACCATCATCCATCCTGTGGTCCAAAAAATTCCCTGCTTGAAGCTGAGCAGTCCGTGGGCGATGGGATGGCGGATCCATACCGCATCCAGATCATATTCGGTTTCGGGAAAGCCGTCCCGGAGGACCTTTTCCCTGTCCACCTGATAGTCAATGACATCGTTTAGGGCATAGACCGCCGTATAGCCTGCCATCACGGTCATCAGGCCTAACAGGATAATTTTTATCGGGGGAAAATCACCCAGCCACAGCAAAGCCCCGAGAGCAGGGGTCGACATGTCCAGCAGGGCATGGGGCGTGCGAGAAAGACCCAGGAAAAGTTTATAGCTCGAAAAAACCGCCGTATCATGTTGGATGGATGGGTTGTCCAGCACGTCACATGCCCCGCTGCTTGCGTTCTCCGGTTATAATTTTTTGCAGCGCCTCTTCAGAAAGGAGTTTTTCGGCCCGCACAATTTCCACGACGGTCTTTCGGGTTTCACCGGCTTTTTTGGCAACGGCGGCGGCCCTGTCATAACCGATGTGGGGCACCAGACGGGTCGCGAGGGCAAGGCTTTTTTCAATGTTTGCGGCGCAGATTTGGCGGTTTGCGGAGATGCCGTCAATACATTTTGCGGCAAACACATCCGCGGCGGCGGCCAGTATTTCAATGGACTCGAGCAGGTTGTGCGCGATAAGCGGAATCATGACGTTCAGCTCAAAATTTCCGGCCTGCCCGCCGATCATGATGGCGGTGTCATTTCCCATCACTTGCGCGGCAACCTGAAGAACAACCTCGGCAATAACGGGGTTGACTTTTCCGGGCATGATGGACGATCCGGGCTGGAGGGGGGGGATGTTTATTTCACCGATGCCGCATCGGGGTCCGGAGGCCAGCCATCGGATATCGTTTGCGATCTTTGTCAGGCTGACCGCGATGGTTTTTAAGGCGCCGCTGGTTTCCACGGCGGCATCCCGGGCGGCCTGGGCTTCAAAATGATTCTTGGCCTGCCGGAACGGGATGTTGGTCTGCTCGGCGATTAAAAAGATGACCTTTGGACCGAATTCCGGGTGGGCATTCTCGCCGGTCCCAACGGCCGTTCCCCCCAAAGCAAGCTCTGAAAGGCTTTCCTCCACCGCCCCGATCCGCTGGATACCCAGTTCGATCTGCCGGGCAAAGCCTGAAAATTCCTGGCCCAGGGTCATGGGCACGGCATCCTGCAGATGCGTTCTGCCTAATTTTTCCACGCCGGAAAATTCATCCGCCTTTTGCGACAGGGACCGGTGTAAGCGCGCCAGACCGGGGGTCAGCAGATTGCGGATGGATCCAAGGGCGGCGATGTGCAGGGTGGATGGGATGACGTCGTTGCTGGACTGGCCCAGGTTGACATGATCGTTGGGATGGAGCGGGTTTTTCCCTCCTCTTTTTCCGGTGAGAATCTCATTGGCCCGGGAGGCGAGGACTTCGTTCACATTCATGTTGGTCGAGGTGCCGGATCCGGTCTGGAAAACATCCACAACGAATTGATCGTTGAATCGGCCCTCCATGACTTCCCGGGCGGCCTGCACGATGGCCTCCGCGCGCTCTCCGTCCAGCAGGTCCAGTTCACGGTTCACCCGCGCCGCACACTGCTTGATCAGGGCCAGGGCGCGGATGAATGTGAAAGGCAGCTTCCGGTTGCTGATGGGAAAATTATCCGCCGCCCGCTGGGTCTGTGCGCCATAGTAGGCGGTCAGCGGCACACGGACGATTCCCATGGTGTCTTTTTCTTCGCGGTACTTCTTCATGGCCTTCCTTTTCTCGTGTCAAAGTCCGTCCAGCAGGGACTGAAGCGCATCCGGGGCATATTTTCTTGCAACCAGGGGGCCTGCCGTTAAAACATCCAGCTGATCGGTATAGGAGGCCTTTTTCTTCTGGTATAAAATGCCCACGGGTATTTTATCGCCCCACTGTCCGGTAAGCTTCATGGCCGTTTGAACGTCATCGGGCCCATCACCTTTGTCGTCAGGATGATATACGCGTTTTTTATACCAGGCGAAGGTATGGATGGGATCAAAGGAAACACATGGCTGAAGGATATCAACCAGGCTGAACCCTTTGAACTTGATGGCTGCCTGGATCAACCCGCTCAGGTGTTCCGGGTCGCCGGCAGAGCCCCGCGCCACAAACCCGGCGCCCAGCGAAAGCGCCACCGTCAAGGGATTGAAGGATTCCGACAGGACTCCCCGGGGTTGCAGTCTGGTCTTTGTTCCCCGATCGGCTGTCGGGGAAGCCTGCCCTTTGGTCAGACCGTAAACTTTATTGTTGTGCACCAGCAGCGTGATATCGATATTGCGCCGGATGGCGTGCAGAAAGTGATTTCCCCCCTCCCCATAGCAGTCCCCGTCGCCGGAATTGACCAGCACCGTCAGGTCATGATTCGCCAGCTTCGCGCCGGTGGCAAGTGGGAGGGCGCGGCCATGCAGCGAATGGAACATATTGCATTTTAAATAATGGGGCGTATTGGCCGCCTGTCCGATGCCGGAGATGATCAGCACTTTTTCCGGGGTGATTTTCAGCTTCACCAGCGCACTTTTCATGGCCGCCAGAATGCCGAAATTGCCACATCCGGGGCACCATTTATTTTCTGCCGTTGATTCGTAATCCTTGATATTAACCATCCTATGACCTCACAAGCTTTTTAAAACCTTCAGCGATATCATTGGGACAAAAGGGCCTTCCGTCATATTTGAGTATGGCGCCGGCAGAACTCAGTCCGGTTTCCTGCCGGATCAGCCGGCCCAGTTGCGCGCTGCTGTTGAGCTCCACGGCAATAAATTTTTTATTTTTTGCCAGCGCTCGCCGGACAGCCTGGGCCGGAAAGGGCCAGATGTCCGTGAAATGCAAACATCCCACATCCAGCCCTTCTTTTCTTAAGATATCCACGCTCTCTTTGATGGCGCCCCGGGTGGACCCCCAGCCCACGAGGAGTGTGCCGGAATTTTTCTTGTAAGCCGGGGGCGGGCTCATCTCCTTTACCATGTGGGGCACCTTGGCATTTCTTTTGTCAACCATCCGGATTCGATTTGAAATATTTTCGCTGATGTGTCCGTCTTCGGCATGCTCGTTTCCGTTGCATACAATCAGCGCTTTTCCCATACAGGGCGCTACCCTTGGGGAAATCCCGGAGGGGGTCACGGCATATCGTCTGTATCGGGCGGGGTCGCCGATGCTTTCATCGGTGGCAATGAAGCGTTCGATTGTTTTCGGGGCCGTGAAGGCCGTTTCTTCGATAAACAGGCTGTCGTTTAGATATTGATCCACCAGGACAATCGCCGGCACCTGATATTTTTCGGCCAGGTGAAACGCTTTCCGGGTGGTTTCGAATGCTTCGGCGGGCGAGCCCGGAGCGAAAACGAACCGGGGAAACTCATCTTGGGACGCGTTGATCACGAAATGCAGATCCGCCTGGCCGGTGCGGGTGGGCAAACCGGTTGCCGGACCGGGTCTCTGGGCGTTGACGATAACGATAGGTGTTTCCGTCATTCCGGCCAGCCCGAGCGCTTCCGTCATCAGGCAGAAACCTCCCCCTGAGGTGGCGGTCATGGACCTGACACCGGCAAAGGAAGCGCCGATGATCATATTCGCGGCGGATATCTCGTCTTCGGCCTGTTCGACTACCACCGGAAAACGGTCTGAATACCCGGCCAGCTGGTTCATAATTTCCGTGGCCGGAGACATGGGATAAAAAGCGGCCATCCGGCAATCTGCCGCCAGCGCCCCCAGCGCAATTGCCTTGGAACCGTTAATGAGCACGCCCCGGGACGCTTTAACTTTCCTTGCCAGCGTCCATTGCAACCGGGTGCCCGCAGCGGCCTCATAGCCCAGTTGGGCGGCCGTGTGGTTGCTTTCAAGGATTTCAGGTCCTTTGCTCTCAAAAAGGTCCTTTAGAACGGCTTTAAAAATTTTCAGGGGGGCGCCCAAAACAGACAGGCAGGCACCGGCGGCCACCGTGTTGGCCGTAATTTTTCCCCCGGCTTTGCCGGCCAGCTCATTGAAGGGGATGGGCACGACGTCTTTTTTCATGGCCGCGCCCGGATCATCCATCAGGACAAGACCTCCAGAGGCCATGGAATCCTTGTGGAAACGGTACGCGTCTTGATTTAAGGCGACCAGCAGATGGATCCGGTGGTGGGGCGCCCTGACCGGCTTATCGCTGATGCGCACCTGAAAAAAACTGTGCCCGCCGCGTATCCTGGATTCAAAATCATTGTTTGCCATGACGAACAGGCCGGATTTTTTGCAGACCAGTGCGATGATTTCTCCAACGGTCTGGATTCCCTGGCCGGCTTCACCGCCGATCGTGACCGTGATATCCAACGTCATGTGTCCCTCCCGAATAAAGGCCATCGATGCCTTCTGTATCCAGCAATCAACAGCTTCTCATTAATTTTTATATTTACCTTCAGGCTGGGCCGCCCACGGATGTAACCTTGGATTGCATGCGGTCGGACCTGTCCTTGCGGTAGTCCACTTTGATGCTCATGCTGATCCGGCCGCAGTCCTTTTGCAGTTCTTCAAAACAGCGGGTGACCACCGTCATGGTCTCCGCATAATCCCCTTCGATGTCGGTTCCCATGGGACCGATCCGGTAAGGCAAACCGCTGTTTTTGACAATATGTACGACTCGGGCAACATAAGGGCTTAAACTTTCCCCTTTGTCCAGTGGAATTATGGTGAAATGAATGATGGCACTCATGACGCTCCGCAGCTCCCTTACTGGTTTTATTCTGTTATAAAAAGATCGGTGCTGATATATCGTTCGCCCGTGCTTGGCAGAATGACCACGATGGTTTTTCCTTCCGTCCCGCTGCGTTTGGCCACTTCAAGGGCCGCCCAGGCCGCCGCACCCGAGGAAATGCCGCAGAGAAGCCCTTCCATCTCCGCCAGCTTTCTTCCCATGGCGAAGGCATTGTCGTTGCTCACCGCGATAATTTCATCAATGATGGAAATGTCCAGAACCTCCGGCACGAATCCTGCGCCGATTCCCTGTATCTTGTGCGGCCCGGGTTTTCCGCCCGACAGCACCGGGGAGGCTTCAGGCTCTACGGCAATGGCTTTAAAGGAAGGCTTCTTAGATTTGATGACCTGGGCCACGCCGGTGATGGTCCCTCCCGTGCCGACGCCGGATATCAGAATGTCCACGGCCCCTTCCGTATCTTTCCAGATTTCCAGGGCGGTGGTCTCCCGGTGCACCTGGGGATTCGCCGGGTTTTTAAACTGGTTCGGCAGGTAGGCGTTTTTATCGGAGGCAACGATCTGGTGGGCCTTTTCGATGGCGCCTTTCATGCCTTCGGCACCGGGGGTCAGAACAAGTTGGGCGCCTAAATGTTTCAAAAGCTTTCTGCGCTCCACACTCATGGTTTCCGGCATGGTCAGACACAGGCGGTATCCTTTTGCGGCGCAGACAAAGGCCAGGGCAATGCCGGTATTGCCGCTGGTGGGTTCAACTATCAGGGTGTCCGGGCCGATCAGTCCCTGGACTTCGGCAGCTGCAATCATGGATTCGGCGATCCGATCCTTGACGCTTCCCAGGGGGTTGAAAAATTCCAGTTTGCCGTATATCTCGGCATGACAACCTTCACTGATCCGGTTTAGCCGGACCAGGGGAGTTGTTCCAATCGTACCGCTGACCGTAGAGAAAGTTTTCATCGCATGCTCCTTTCAAGTATCCAGATTCATTTATTTTATTTATATATTAACCGCGGGTTCTCAATGATCACCCGTGTGTCAGGGGGCACCGGTTCGGTGATCCACACGTTTCCGCCGATGACCGACCGGTCGCCGATCACGGCGTTGCCCCCCAAAATCGTGGCCCCTGAATAGATGATCACTTCGTTGCCGATGGTGGGGTGGCGTTTTTTCCCCCGCAGGCGTTCCCCTGCGTTTCTGGGCAGCGAAAGCGCGCCCAGCGTGACGCCCTGATAGATACGGACGTTTTTCCCGATGATCGTTGTCTCACCGATCACCACGCCGGTTCCATGGTCAATCACGAAACTTTCCCCGATATCCGCACCCGGATGAATATCGATGCCGGTGATGGTGTGGGCATATTCGGTCATGATGCGGGGCAGGAGCGGAACGCCTAAATCAAAAAGTTTATGGGCGACCCGGTAGATGGCGATGGCAAAAATTCCCGGATAGCTGAAAATGATTTCATCGTAACTTTTGGCCGCCGGATCGCCATCGTAGGTGGCCTGCACGTCCGTGGCGAGAACTTTTCGAATGGACGGGATGGTGTCTAAAAGCTCGAGGGTGATTTGATACCCCTGCTCTTCGCATTCCGTGCAGGATTTGCCATATCTCAGGCAGTCGTGCCGGATGCTGTTGCCGATTTGCACGGAAAGCATGTCAAACAGTATGGAAGTAATCTGGCCCAAACTGTAACGCAGGTTCATGGGGTCCAGTTTTTCCTTGCTGAAATATCCGGGGAAAAGGATCTCCCTTAATTTATTGTTGATTTCGATCACGGATTCCCTGGAGGGAATCGATTCATAATCGATATGGGTGTAGCATTGACCGTCATTGCAGGTATCGATAATTTTTTCGGCGATGGCTCTCAGCTTGTCCCGGTATTTCGACGAAATTGTAATGTCTGTTTTGCAGCTTACATTCGGCAGCATTATTCCGTGGTCCATGGGTAAGGGCCTCCTTGTCTTTATTTCTTTCCGATTAAAAAAATACCATAGGTGGCGCGGGCGTTGGGAAGGAAATTGACGATGTTTCCCCGTTTATCCCGGGAATTGGTATTGATTGCCACTTCCTTTAAAATTTTAAAAGCGCCTTTTTTTGAAAATTTTTTGAAATCTTTAATGGTGATAACCCGTATGTTCGGTGTGTTGTACCAGTGATAGGGCAGTTGACGGCTGTGGGGCGCATAGCCGGTCAGGGCCAGCTGCAGGCGGATCTTCCAGTGGCTGAAATTAGGAAAACTGACAATTCCGCGCTTTCCGATACGGAGCAGGGAACGGATCAATTCCTCGGGTTGATACACCTGCTGCAGCGTCTGGCTCAAAATGACATAGTCAAAAGAGTTGTCCGGATAATCCTTGACTTCAATGTTGATATCCCCCTGCAGGACGGGCAGGCCCTTTTCAATGCATCGCACGGCCTTGGACTCTTCACGTTCGACTCCGGTTCCGATCACCTGCTTGTGCGTCTTTAAATGGTACAGCAGTTCGCCTTCGCCGCACCCAAGGTCCAGAACCCTGGATCCGGGTTCAATCCAGGAAGCGATGATCTGCAGATCGTAACGCATGCCGTTATTTTTAAATTTCACTGTAGACACGTTTTAAAAAAGCCCTTATCAGTTCCGTTAACCGTTCGTTGGGAAGTAAAAAAGCATCATGGCCCCATTCGGCCTCAATTTCACAGAAACTCACGTCCAGGCCGTTTTTCTTCATGGCCTTTACCATCTCGCTGGATTGATAGGTGGGATAAAGCCAGTCGGAGGTAAAGGAGATGACCAGGAACTTGGCTTGGGCCTTGGAAAAAGCCTCGGCCGTGGAGCCGGAACCATATTGATTCCCGATGTCATAATAATCGGCGGCTTTGGTGATGTATAAAAAAGAGTTGGCATCAAAGCGTTCGACAAATTTTATCCCCTGGTGCCGCAGATAGTTTTCAACTTCAAAGGCGGCATCGAAATTGAAGGAAAAGTCGGCCCGGGGTTGAAGGCGGCGCCCGAATTTGTGGCGCATGGCTTCATCGGACAGATAGGTGATATGCCCGATCATGCGCGCGATCGCCAACCCCAGGTTGGGTTTTAAACCTGAATAATAGTGTCCGTTACGCCAGTTCGGATCGGACATGATGGCCTGCCTGCTCACTTCGTTAAAGGCAATGGCCAGGGCCGAGTGCCGCGTGGTCGTGGCAAGGGGGATGGCCGAAGCCACCATCTCCGGGTACCTCAGGGACCATTCCAGCACCTGCATCCCGCCGATCGAGCCCCCGATAACCGCAAGGATTCTGCTGATCCCCAGATGATCTATCAAGGCCTTTTGCGCCTTGACCATGTCGGGTATCGTTACCAGGGGAAAGTCAATTCCATAGGGAAGACTGGTTTTAGGATTAATGGAACAAGGACCGGTCGATCCCATGCAGCTTCCCAGGATATTGCTGCAGACAACAAAGTATTTGTCGGTATCGATGCCTTTTCCGGGCCCCACCATGATATCCCACCAGCCCGGCTTGGGGTCGTTGCGGTCGTAATATCCGGCCACATGAGAATCTCCGGAAAGGGCATGCAGGATGAGCACCGCATTGGTTTTACTTGCATTCAAACAGCCGCAGGTCTCATATGCGATGGTCACGGGCCCGATCCTGGCCCCGCTCTCCAGCACCATCTCATCGGGCGGCTCGGCGAAGGTGTGATATTGCTTCGCTACAATCCCAACCGTGATCCCGCTCTTGTCATGTTCAATATATTCACTCATACGATTTTGCTTTGCTGGAACCGCCTGAAACCGGGAGCAGGGGGGCCAGCACCTCACAGGACCGACAAACTTTTATTTTCTCGTTCCAATTTTTCCATGCAGTTCCATTTAATTTTTTTCTGAAAAACACAAATTCGTCCCTGGTCATAGACACTCCTCCATGTCCTTTCCCCGGTGGTCCTGGATAAAACCGTCAACAGCCGTCAATATATGACCTTTGCCTTGAATTGCAAAAATAAACAGAGCCAGTCGAGGATTCTGCAGTGTCAAGGCGTATCTGCCATGTTTTTTATGCAGCGACAGGGAATTTTCTAATTATACTCACTCTGGAGTTAATTTCAAGTCATGTTTCTGGCGTGAGGTCGTCCGGGGGCTTGTATGCATTCGTAAATTAGGTTGACTAATAAAACTTCCTGGATATATTGTTCTGAAATATCACGTGACTATTGAGAAATCATGGTGACGACTTCTCTGCCGTTAATCAAGAACGTAATCAGTTGAGATAGAACACCGGGGCAGGCATGCACACCGAAGCCAAGGCAAGAATCCTGATCAACAACCTTCTTACCAGATCGGGCTGGCGGTTTTTTGATGACGAGAGCCACCCCGCCAACATCGGCCTTGAAACCCACGTCAAGCTGAAGAAAAAGACCCTTGATGCCTTCGGCGACGACTTCGAAAAAACCGCAAGCGGTTATGTTGATTACCTTCTGCTGGATGAACGCGGCTTTCCGATAACCGTCCTCGAAGCGAAATCCGAAAAATTTGACCCTCTTGTCGGCAAGGAACAGGCCCGGAAATACGCCCATTCGCAGAATGCCCGGTTTGTCATCCTATCCAACGGCAATCTGCATTACTTCTGGGACCTTGAGCAGGGCAACCCCGTCCTGATAACCGAGTTTCCGACACCGGAGTCTTTGGGACATTTTCACGCCTTCAAGCCCAATCCCGACGCTCTGGTCAAAGAAAAGATCGAAACCGATTACGTTGCGGCAACTCAGAATCCGAACTACCGGAACGATCCCCGGTGGGACCATCCCGATCAACGTGATGGTTTCATCAAAGATACCGAACTGAAGTTTCTCCGTCCGTACCAACTTCGGGCGGTGGCAGCGCTTCAGGATGCCGTGCACAAAGGCCGGACGCGCTTTCTGTTTGAAATGGCCACCGGTACGGGCAAGACCTTGACCGCCGCCGCCGTCATCAAGCTCTTCATGCGAACGGGCAACGCCCAGCGGGTTCTTTTCCTGGTTGACCGCCTTGAACTCGAAACCCAGGCCTGGAAAGCCTTTGTCCGCCTCTTGAAGAACGACTTGCGCACGGTCATCTACAAAGAACATCGCGACGACTGGCGCAATGCTGAAATCGTGGTTTCCACGGTCCAAAGCCTGCAATTCAACAACAAATATAGGCGGCTGTTCTCCCCGACTGATTTTGACCTCCTGATTTCGGATGAGGCGCACCGCTCTATCGGCGGCAACAGCCGTGCGGTGTTCGAGTATTTCATCGGTTACAAGCTCGGCCTGACCGCAACGCCGAAGGACTACCTCAAGAGAATTGACCCGGCCAGGATAAGCGGGCGCGATCCGCGCGATTGGGAGCGCCGGCAGTTGCTGGACACCTACAAGACATTCGGTTGCGAAAGCAGCGCGCCGACCTTTCGCTACAGCCTCATTGACGGCGTGCGCGAAGGGTACCTGATCAATCCGGTCATCGTGGACGCACGGACGGAAATCACCACGGAATTGCTCGCCGAAGAAGGCTATTCCGTCATGCAGGAGAACGAAGACGGGGAATTGGTCGAGCAGACCTTTTTCGGCAAGGACTTTGAGAAGAAGTTTTTTTCGGACGAGACCAACAGTGTCTTCTGCGAAACCTTCCTGAAGAACGCCTTGCGTGATCCGCTCTCCGGGGAAATCGGGAAAAGCATTGTCTTCTGCGTGCGCAAGAATCACGCGACCCGAATCACACAAGCCCTGAACATACTGGCGCATAGCATCTTTCCCGGCAAGTACAACTCAGATTTTGCCGTCCAAGTAACCTCTCCTCCCGAGGTTCAGGATGCCCAGCAAATGGCCGTCAGCTTTGCCAACAACAACCTGGGCGGCCACACCCGCTTTCTGGAAGGCTACCTGAGCTCGAAGACCCGCGTGTGCGTGACCGTCGGCATGATGACGACCGGCTACGACTGCGAAGACCTCCTGAACATCGTTTTGCTGCGCCCGATTTTTTCGCCGACCGATTTCATTCAGATCAAGGGCCGTGGGACGCGCACGTTTATCTTCCGCCACGTCGAGAAGGAAGGCGGCCAGGCTCAGGAACACAGGAAAGAGAAGGAAAACTTCAAGCTCTTCGACTTCTTCGCTGTTTGCGAGTACTTTGAGGAGAAGTTCAACTACGACGAGGTCATTGAACTGCCGCCGTTGCGACCCCCTGGTCCGCCGCCACCGCCCTCACCGCCTCCGCCGGGACCGGACAGCTTTACCAATGTTGATCCTGATCCGCTCAAGGCACAGGTAGAGTATGCCGTGCCGGTTTACGGCATGAAGATTGACCGCAAGTTTTTCGAGAAGTTCGAGGACCAGGTCAAGGCCACGCCGGAGGTCCGGGATCGCTATGAGCGCGGCGACATCAAGGGAGCGGAAGAGATTGTCGTTGC
>JAUYIZ010000068.1 GCA_030688615.1 Desulfobacterales bacterium
ACCTATCGGCTCGTCCAGGCTGTCGCCGGTAAGAACCCGGATTTCAAGATCCCCAAAATCCTTGCCAAACAACACGAATCGGGGAAACCGTTTGTTTTTAATTTCGTGGAGTTAGCCATAAAAGGCCCGGTGGCGCACATCACCGTCAACCGGCCTGAGGCCATGAATGCGCTGAACGAAACCGTGATAACCCAGCTCGGCCGGCGGTTTGCGACAGCCGAGAAAAATGATGCGGTCAAGGCCATCGTTTTTGAAGGCGCGGGCAAGGCATTTGTGGCGGGTGCGGACATCCGTTATTTTATCGATAACATCAAGGCCAAAAAAATATCCGACATATATAATTTCACCCAAAAGGGCCATGAACTTCTTTTAAACATCGAAAACTCGAAAAAGCTCACCATCGCGCTGCTGGACGGACTTTCCCTGGGGGGAGGAAGCGAACTTGCCCTGGCCTGCCAGGTGATTGTGGGCACCCCCGACGCTTCCATGGCTTTTCCGGAGACCGGCATCGGTATCTTCCCGGGTCTGGGCGGCATGCTGCGCATGGCGCGTCACATCGGAACCGCGCTGGCCAAGTATTATGTGTTTACCGGCGCGACGATCCGGGCCAAGGACGCGCAGGAACTGGGAATCATCACTGCGCTGGTTGAACCTTCGGAAATCCAGGCGACCATCAGCAAGCTGATCGTTAAAGGAAAGACCGACAAATATGCTGCCAGAACTATTCCTGCCCGATTCGAGCAACTGAGCCGGATGTGTTCCAATGATAATGTTCCACCGCTGCTTGCCGGAAAAATTCCTGCCGGCATCGACCCGCAACTGGCGGCCAAAACGACCAGGCAACTTGCCGTCAAAGCGCCCGTTGCGCTTCGAATCGCCAATGAGATCATAGATCAGCAGGAAGGCAAAAGCATTCCCGAAGCTGTGGAAATCGAACTGGGACGGCTGCATGAAATTTTTTCAACCGCCGATGCCCTGGCGGGACTTTCATCAGGCGGCAGACCGCCGAAATACAAGGGGGAGTAAGCAGATGAAAACAAGCCGGCACCAAGAGCTGACCCGGCAAGGCTGGGAGCGGCAGGTGATTTATGATGAACCGCGTCTTTCGGAAATTGCAGAAATGTACCGGGAGATCGGTTTAGAGGTTCATCTTGAGCCTTTTCATCCCGGCGAAGAAGTGTCGGAATGCTCCGAATGCATGAAGAGCTTTCCCGAGAAATATCAGATCGTCTACACCAGGAAGAAAGTAAAATAAAATGCATAAACTACTGACAGAAAACCCAGGAAAGAAGCTGCTGCTGCTGGGCAATGAAGCCATTGCCAGGGGCGCGATCGAAGCGGGTGTCGCCGTGGCAACCACTTATCCGGGCACGCCCTCTTCGGAAATTTCCGCCAATTTTTTTCAGATTTCCCAGGAAACCGACCTTTATTTCGAATACAGCACCAATGAAAAGGTGGCCCTCGAAGTGGCGGCGGCCGCCGCAAATTCCGGTGTCCGCAGCATGTGCATCATGAAACATGTGGGGCTCAACGTTGCCGCCGACGTATTGATGACCCTTGCCTATGTGGGGGTAAAGGGGGGGCTGGTCATCGTTTGCGCCGATGATCCTTTCATGTTTTCCAGTCAAAACGAACAGGACAACCGCTACTACGGAAAATTGTCCGGCTTGCCGGTTGTAGAACCCTCTTCCGTGGAAGAGGCCAAAGAGATGGTGATCTATGCGTTTGACATCTCGGAAAAAATCAAAGAACCGGTCATCTTGAGAACCACCACGCGGATCAACCATTCCACCGCTCCCGTGAACCTGGGCCCCATCCAGAAACGGATCACGCGCGGCGATTTTCAAAAAGATCCTTTCAATTACGTTACGGTTCCCGCCATCTCCAGAGTTCTGCACGTAAAACTTCTTGCAAATATCGCAAAGGCTGAAATTCTTTCCGATCAGTCCCAATATAATCTCAAGACAGGTGCCGGGCCCTGGGGCATCATCTGCAACGGGGTCAGTTATGCCTACGTTTCCGACGCGGTCAAGGAGTTGGGGATCCGGGACCGGGTTAAAATTCTCCGCATCGGCTTTTCCCACCCCATGCCCAAAGCGTGCATTCAGGATTTTTTAAGCACCTGCCAAAAAGTTCTGGTGGTGGAGGAAGGCGAGCCTTACATGGAAGAGACCGTCAAAAGTTTTGCCCAGGAAAAGGGCTTGACCCTTCCCATCCGGGGCAAGGCAAAAGACCTGTTTTCCCGGCTCTATGAGTTTGACCCGGGCAGAGTGCGCCGGACCATTGCAAGGTATTTTGACCTTCCCTGTTCATCCCCCGAGATGGTTGATTTTTCTGATATCCCTGAAATCCCCCAGCGGCCGCCGAACCTTTGTGCCGGGTGCTCCCACCGGGCCACCTTCTATGCGGTCAACAAGGCATCGGAAGGACTTGAGACCATTTGTCCGACAGATATCGGATGTTATACCCTGGGCTTTATGCCTCCGCTTGCCAAGGGCGATTTTCTGATCTGCATGGGCTCATCGGTCGGCACTTCCTGCGGCTTTTCAAAAGTAACCGGCAAAAAGGTCATATCTTTTATCGGGGATTCCACCTTTTTTCATTCCGGTATTCCCGGCCTGGTGAACGCGGTTTATAATAATCACAACTTTACCCTGGTGATCCTCGACAACGGCACCACCGCCATGACCGGGCATCAGCCGCATCCGGGCGTGGACATGAAGCAATTAAAACTTGACGGCTATACCCATGTATCCATCGCAGCGATCGTCAAGGCCATCGGGGTCCAGCATGTTTCGGTCATCCGGCCCTATCGCATTAAACAGAGCATTGAACGGCTGCGGGAAGCCTTTAAATTTGAAGGGGTTTCGGTGGTCATATCCGAGGAAATGTGCATCCTGTATGCCAAGGGCCTGAAAAAGGCCGGCGGCAAACCTTTTTATGTCGGCAACAAATGTAAAAATCACCGGGATTGCATCAACGATCTGGCGTGTCCGGCTTTTTTCATCCAGGACGACAGGGTAAAAATCGACCCGCTGATGTGCACCGGATGCACCATCTGCGCCCAGGTCTGCCCGGAACATGCGATTTTACCAATAAAAGGATAGATTTAAGTTTTACGTTTTAAGATTTAAGTAAAAAATAAATCTATCCAACAACTTAAATCTTAAATCTTAAAACTTAAAACGTGATGAATTCGATTTTCACCTTTTTTGTCATTCCGGGTTTGACCCGGGCACGCAGTGAAGCTTTTCAGCGCTATCTAGGATTTTTAAGTAGTTCTGGACTCCGGCTTTCGCCGGAGTGACGGGTTTTGGGACTTTATACGAGACCATCAAGATTTAAGTAAAAAATAAATCTATCCAACAACTTAAATCTTAAAACTTAAAACGTGATGAATTCGTTCTTTTTCGAATTCATCACTAAAGGACTGAAATATGGATACGAAAAGATTGATTTTAGTGGCAGTCGGCGGCCAGGGAAATCTTCTGGCCTCCCGGGTTTTGGGAGAAGCCGCCCTGCTGGCCGGCATCCCGGTGCGGATGAGTGAAATTCACGGGATGGCACAACGCGGGGGCGTGGTGGAATCTTCCCTGATTTTCGGAGACGCGAAAAGCACCACCATTTCCGACGCGGAAGCCGATGTGCTGGTGGGATTCGAACCCTCCGAAACACTCCGGGCCTTAAACAAATGCAATTTGAGAACGGTTGTGATCACCAATTTATCCCCCATGCCGCCCTTTACCGTGGCCATCGGCAAGGGGACCTATCCGGATTTAGGCCGACTGCAGGATCTGATTCGATCCAAAACAGGAAAACTCATTGCTTTGGACGGCATTTCCCTGGCCCGGGCCGCAGGCAATGTTCTGTCCCTGAATATGGTTCTTCTGGGCGCCCTGATTCAGACCGACACCCTGCCCATAGACAAGGACACCCTGATCGAGGCCATTAAAATGACGACCAAGCAGGACTTTCTCGATACGAACCTGAAAGCGTTCGAACTGGGTTTTTCCACCGCAAGTAAAGATCCTGGCCCTAAGGACCAGGTTTTTCAGGTTTGAATGAACTGACGTCTTCTTAGAAGAGCCGCCCGATCCACTTTAACAAAATCGGTTCCGGCCAGTAGACATGCAGGATCTGATCAAAAACGCCATAGAGGAAAAGGCCGATGAACCCCGCCAGGACAATGGAAATCCACCACCTGGCCCCATAGACTTTCGCATAGGCCAGCACGAACAAAGGCAAAATCAACTGGAATCCGAGAAACCGGATACCTACCAGAAGCCCAAAAATCCACCCCCAGGCCTCCCAGTTTCCACGGCGGGTTGCTTTGGGATCGGCCGTATCGAAATCCGCCAATTCAAATTCCGGTTTCTTCTCCTTTGAGACCGTCCCCGTCCGGTTCCGCCAGTCCAGCACCAACTGGGCCAGCACAAGCAGCAGCCCGCAGCTTCCCAGCACCAGTACAAGGATTGAGGCACGAAAGGGCCACTTGCGTGACTCTAAAAGCGCAAAAGCAAACACCCCCAGCATGAACAGGGTAAAAAAATCGCCCTTCCGAAATCTCCATTTCATCGTTTATGGCTCCAATTTAGCCTGTCTGGCCCGGCGGCGTTTTAAAATAAACGGATGCACCACGGTCAGGGCCAGCAACAGCAGCAGCAAAATGACCCCCGGCCTCAGCAGCCACTCCATACCGTAACGGGCCGTGGAGGCCCAGAGGAACATCTCCATCCGGCGCCCCAGGACAAAACCCAGCAGCACCGGGGCGCGCGGCCAGCCATTCTCTTTCATGAAAAAGCCCAGGACTCCCAGGGAAACGAGCATCAACAGGTCGGCAAACTCGTAATTGGCCGCAAAGGAACTGATGAACGCCAGGGCTAAAACAACCGGCACCAGGTAGAAAAAGGGGACAAAACAGACTCTGGCCGTCGGTTTGATGAGTCCTAAACACAGGGCCGTCGCCAGAATCTGGGAAAAGATCAGGGACCAGACAATTGACCAGGTAACCGCCAGCTGCTCGGGGTTGGTGAGCATCTCAGGGCCCGGCCGGACACCTAATATAACAAACGCCACCATCAGCAAAGCCAAAGAGGCGCTGCCGGGAACACCAAACGCCAGGGTGGGAATCAATGCGCCGCCTTCCTTGGCATTGTTGGAAGCCTCGGGTGCAATGACGCCGCGGACATCCCCGGTCCCGAAAAGATGGCCGTCCTTTTCCGTCTGCTTGGCGTGGGCATAGGCAAACCAGCCGGCGGCCTCACTGCCCAGGCCGGGCAGAAACCCGATCCAGGCGCCGATCGCGCTGCAGCGCAGCACCAGCCACCAGTGACGGAAGGAATCCCTTATTCCCTCCATGATGCCGCCGGGTTCCAGCTCCTGCACGTCTGTCACACTGCCCCGCCGGCTCGCCAGAGCGATCATCTCCGGAATACCGAAAATACTCAAGGAAATGATGGCCAGGCTGATGCCGCCCCACAGGTACTCCCAACCGAACCCGAAGCGGGAGACCCCTGTCTTCTGATCCATTCCCACCACGGCCAAAAGCACGCCCAGTATCCCGGTGGCAAGACCTTTAAGGGGAGCCCCGGCGCTGAGGGTGCCGATCATGGCAACCCCCCAGAGCGTCAGGACAAAAAGCTCCGGAGAACCCATCAGCTTGATCAAAAATTGTAAAATGGGCAGCGAGAGCACCAGAATAACCGCACCGATAAGCCCGCCGATCATGGATACCATAAAGGCCGCGCTCAATGCCCTGCCGGCCTGACCCTTTTTGGCCATGGGGAATCCATCCAGCACCGTGGCCTGGGAACCTGCGCCGCCGGGCACGGACACCAGCACCGACGTAAAGGTATTGCCCGTATTGCCCACTGCCACCATCCCGATCAGAAAAGGAATGGCATCGACGCGTTTCATGAGGATGACAAAGGGAAGAACGATGGCCAGCTGGGCCGGGCCGCCGATCCCGGGC
The DNA here is from genome assembly GCA_030688615.1 of Desulfobacterales bacterium. GTDB lineage: Bacteria > Desulfobacterota > Desulfobacteria > Desulfobacterales > JAUYIZ01 > JAUYIZ01. The sequence continues at coordinate 5,972 of JAUYIZ010000068.1, forward strand.
AGGATGGCCCCCACGGTCCCGAGGACCACGCCGGCACAAAGAAAAATAAAACTCCGAAGTTCCAATATGCTTATCAGACCGGTCAGCGCCGGCTCAAACACTTCAAACATGGCCGTCCATCCTTCCACTCCAAAGCCGCGTCAATCCCTACCCCGAGAGCTTCTCAATAGCCGAGCCCGTATTTCTTCCCGAGTTCGGCAATCCGGTTTTTGATATCCACCGGCGTTTCCACCGCAGCCGCGATATTTTCCGCAGTCTCTTCAGGCCCGATGAAAACCCAGCCGGTGCCGAAAAGCGCCCGGGCAAGCTTATCAAACTCAGGATCCTGGGTGGTCTTCAGCAATGCCTGTCTTAAAATAGCCACCTGGTCCTTGGGTGTTCCGGGCGGCGCAAAGAAGAATTTGTCCGGAGCAGCCGTCTCGGCCTTGTACATGCGTTTGTCCACGTCGATCATCTTATTGCCGAACAGGTCGATAATGGAAGGTATTTCCGGGAAATCCGGCCGCCGTTGAACCACAGCTACCGCCACCATACCGCCTTTTTCACCCAGATAGCGCCGCATGATCTCGCTGGTCGCCGACCCGAACATGTCGACCTCTCCGCGTTCATAGGCCAGGTATATCTCGTTGGAACTGGGGTACCCGATGACAAACTTCAGGTTCCAGCCCAGATATTCCCCGCCGAGGACCCCGCCCAGCTCTTTGCTGGTCATGACCCCGGTCGCACCGAAATATGCCGGCTTGCCTGATGGATCCTTAAGGCGGGCAAGGGCCTCCTTACGGATCATTATGGCGGAAAAACCGCGTTCGATGGTTCCCAGCATGGGGCATTTCCTTAAATCGTATTTCACGGCCGGGTCTTTCTGGGCCTGAAAGAGCTGCACCTGGCGGTGGGACAAACCAATGGTCAGTCTATCCGGGGCGGTCACGTATATCTGGTTGAGACCGGCGATGCCCCCCGGTATATTGCGGACGATGATCCGGGGGTTGCCAGGGATGTGTCTGGGCCAGAATCGGGCTACGATGCGGCCCACCGTGTCGGTTCCTCCCCCCGGCGACGAGGTGGTCACCATGGTCAGGACCTTGCCCTTATAAAAAGGGGCATCTGCCGCCACAGACCCCCCCGCCGCAGTCAACAGGAAAATCCCCGTCAGGATGCCGCTGCGTAGCATTGAAACATTGCGATGTGCCATGAGTGCCTCCTTAGGGCGAGCGCAAAAATGTTAATTTATTTTTGCGCGAGCCCTTTTCAAAAATTGAAGATTCCGTTTTTTGATTGGTACGCTGTTGCGGTTCAATATGCATGACGCTCCGCCAAAGATGCGCGGTGGACCAACTATATGATTACATTAAGTAATTCAATGGCAACTTTGAAGCTTTACTTCCTGCGAGATGATTATAAACGCCTTACTACAGCCCCCCTGTCATTGTCAATTGTTTTCGCATATCTTCATGCGTAAATGTCCGCGGTCAATCAGGGTCCCGGTCTGAGTTATTTATGTATAATTTATCAATTGACCCGCCGGCAAACTTTTGCCATACTCCGGTTTGCAAAAACAGCGTCTTATTCTTTTATCACCCCATCGTAAACACAGAGAGGAGGTCCCATGGCGTACTACAAAGACTTAAGGGAATACATCGATGTCTTAGATCAAAATGACAAGCTGGTGACCATAAAGCGGGAAATCAACAAAGACACCGAATTGCATCCCCTGGTCAGGTGGCAGTTTCGCGGTCTGGAGGAGAAAGACAGGAAGGCGTTCCTGTTCGAAAAGAGCATCGATGTCAAGGGTAAAAAATACGGCACCCCGGTTCTGGTGGCCGCCCATGCACCGTCCCGGCAGGTCTATGCCATGGGCATGATGTGCCGGCCGGACGAGATCATGCAAAAGTGGGCCCAGGCCCAGCTTCATCCGATTGCGCCCAGGATTGTGGCATCCGGCCCGGTCCAGGAGGAGATCCATGTGGGCGATAACCTGCTCGAGCACGGCGGTTTAGAGGAGTTTCCCATACCCATCTCCACGCCGGGGTTTGACAACGCGCCTTACTTTTCGGCCGGCAACTGGGTATCCAAGGATCCGGATACCGGTATCTACAATGTCGGCAATTATCGGGCCATGGTCAAAGCCAAGCTGAAATTAGGCGCCTCCAATCTTCTGCCCCAGCACATGCGCATGCACCGCGAGAAATGGAAGGAAAAGGGGGCGGCCGTTATGCCCGCCGCCGTGGTTATCGGGCCGACCCCCAACGTCGGCCTGGTGGCGGTGACGCGGCTGCCCTATGACCTGAGCGAGTATGATGTTGCCGGGGGCCTTGCCGGCGAACCCCTGGAGCTGGTAAAATGTCAGACGATCGACCTGCTGGTGCCGGCAACGGCCGAGATCGTCATCGAGGGCGAAATCCCCACCGATTATCTGGAGCGCGAAGGGCCTTTCGGGGAGTACACCGGCTACATCGGCAGGGGCCGTCCCAGCGTCTTTTTTAATATCACCGGCATCACCCACCGCAAAAAACCCATCTGGAACGCCTTTCTCAGCCAGTTTCCGCCGAGCGAGAGCAGCCTGCTGACACGCATGGGCTACGATGGCACCTTCTATAAGTTCTTAAAGCATGATCTGAGTATATCCAGTCTGGTGGATGTCGGCTTTCACGACGCCAGCGGCGGCCGCCAGCTTTGTGTGGTCAGCCTCAAGAAAGCCTCCCAGCCGGAAGTGTGGAAAGCCCTTAACGGCGCCATGGTATTAATGACCCAGTTTGCCAAAATCGTCATCGCCGTGGATGACGATATCGATCCGCGGGACCCGGATTCCTATCTCTGGGCCCTGGTTTACCGGATGCAGCCGGATCGGGACATCCGGACCACTCCGGGCAAGACCATCGGACTGGATCCGTCCATCGTTCCCGGGGATGTGGCACGGGACAGCTCCGAGCGCCCCTCCGGTTCGGGGCTGATGATCAACGCCACCCGGAAATGGGACTACCCCCCGGTATCGCTGCCCAAGAAAGAGTACATGGATCGGGCCAGGCAGATCTGGGAAGAGGAGGGGCTGCTCCCCCTGACGCCCAAAAAGCCCTGGTACGGCTACAATCTGGGCTGCTGGTCCGAAGAGGATATGGCAGAGGCTGAACTGGCGCTGAAAGGCGAGCACTATCAGACCGGCGAAAAATTGGCCCGCAACAAAATCAAGGGCTAAGGTTTCATTGAAGAACCCCGCCGCAAACGGCGGGGAATGTTTTGCCTTGCGGCAATGCTGCGCAGCGACCGTAAGGAATTTCACCAATTTTTGATTCGCTCGCTACCCCCGCGCCAAGCCGCGGGGAATGCGCTCGCTGTTGCGGTTCAGGTTATAATTTTCGCTGAACGTATTGTGCTAAGGGCTCACGTAAAAATAACTTCACATTTTATACGCCGATGCATCCCGTACGGCTGCGTTGCGAAAACTCGGAATATCCAGATATTCCTGCGTTTTCGCGCCTTGCCATCCGGGCGCCTCAACGCCTGAAATTGTGAATTAATTTTTGCGTGAACCCTAAGGATATTTGTATACGTTAAGGCCCACAACCACATCGTCATGTTTCTGGTTACCCTCGGTGCTGGCGACGATGATGGTCTTTCCTGATTTTGATAACCCGAAGTCCAGGCTCAGGTCTACCGTGATGATCATTTTGCCGTCTTTGGTTTCAATCTGAACATTTTTCATTTTTGATCCTTCCCCTAAATTTAACGGTTATCCTGCTTCAATGGTTTTTTCGCTATTATGTTATTATTTCTCAAAAACGTGAGAAAAATTTACGTTTTTTGATTATGAAATCCAATGAAACAAGACCTTCAGTTTCTTAAAACTTCAATCTTAAAACTTAAAACTCGAACTTCAGTTCGTTATATGTTTCAATCGGGGCGTATTTTGTCAAGCAA
>JAUYIZ010000083.1 GCA_030688615.1 Desulfobacterales bacterium
ATTTCCGGAAGTTTACCGTTTGTCAATTCCAGGATTGGGGCATTTTCTGCCATGAAGACCTCCTAAATTTCTTAGAAATCACGATCAAAAGACTGCGCGGCACAAAGGTCACCGTTCACGGTTATCGGTTCACAGTTCACATTTTTTCAATGAACTATGCAACGATGGAAGCATTTTGGATATTGACTTCAACTCTTCAATCAATTCTTTCGCATCTGAATCAGAAAATGTCTATTTTTTTTAACCGTAAACCGGTAACTGTAAACCGTGAACGGTTACGAAAGGCTATGCGCCATCAATAACTATCTTGTGGGTGACATCAAACGGAAGCTTGGCAAGCCGAAGCTCAAGCAAGCCGTTTGCCTGAGACGCGCTTGCGTTGTCTGTATCAATGGCGGCCGGCAGATAAAATGTACGTTCAAAATATCCGTATTGAATTTCCGCCAGCCGGTAAGTACCGCTTTCTCCGGAGGGCGTTTCATTTCGGTTCCCGCTGATCTTGACCGCCCTGCGGTTAATTTCGATTTCAATATTTTGCTTTTCCACGCCGGAAAGCTCCGCCCGGATGATGATCTCTTTCCGGGTTTCGTATATGTCCATTTGCGGCTTCCAGGTGTGCTCGGAGCAGATAAAAACGGGATTCACCGCTTGAAACATGTCGGCGACCGTCTTTTCAAGCCTGGAACCCAGCGCTTCCAGGTTGTGTTCAAACCGAATTTTTATATAATCCATTTGCTCCCCCTGTTGTTACAGACGAATCCTGCTGTCAGTCTCTGCCCAGTGTATCTTGAAAATTAACACTCCATTGGTATTTTGTAAAGAGAAGAATTGACGGCCGAGAACTGCCTCTTCCGGCCCGTCCGGTGAGACCAGGGTCTCTCTGGTCTGCCTTGGCGTTTTGTGTCTAAAATTACAAATTCCAAGCACCAAATTACAAGTAAATCTCAAATTCCAATATTCAATGACCCAAACCTTCCAGGACGAGACATCGTTTGGATTTTCCAATTTTGGTCATTGGAAATTGTTTGGTATTTGTAATTTGGTATTTGTAATTTCAATAATGCAATGAACTTCCAACCAAGCAAATCCCCTCCGGGGATAACCAAAGCCTGGTCCTCAGGGCCAGGATATTTACGTATGCGTTATCTGAAAATCAAATTTTACGGATGAAACCGGGTTTGGTTTTTTATCGAAGGTGTTCTCATGGAAGCTGATCCGGTCATCTTGCCCCAGATAGAGCAAGGTGGAAGACCGGGTCCCATAGGTGGGGCTTTCAATGAAAATGGACGACAGCAGCCTTTCCCATTCCAGGGGCACGCCGGTGTGCGGAAGCTGCCGGTCATCGACAGGGGTGCGGTCCTGGAGAATCTGGAAGAGTTTCCCGGGGGACGGATATTTTTCCTTTGAAATCAGCCGGCCCAGAGCTACCCTGGCCCGGACGGTTTTTGGCCAGGGCGTGTCCAGCAGCTTGTTGCTGAGCCCGTGTATGCCGGGTTCCAGAAGGCGGATCTGTCCGCCGCTGTTGGAATACCAGTAGAGCCGGTCTTTTACCCCGGCAATCAGATTAAACCCGTTGTATTTTTCCGCAGCCGGGGCCAGTTCATTCAGATAGTCCAGCGGGTCCTGACGGCCCAGCAAAAATTTTGTGATCAATTCACCCCGGGTCGGGGCCTGCGCCCTAAATGAAGCCGGGTCGCGATAACTGGTAACGGCCCCGATACGTCCCTGTCTGGTGACACCAAACCAGGTCCCGTTGTGGCGCAAATCTTTTCCCGCCAGCAAATGAGGCGCTTCTTCCCAGAAGGCCGCCCGGGCTGCAGGGCGGTCGTAATATTCATCCCGGTTGCCCGCGACAATCAGTTTGTAGTCAGGATGGGCATTGACGGCCAGCACTAACAGGCACATGAATCAGAAAGCTCCTCATGCTCGGGCCATAAATATTTAATTGGTTCCGCTGCGCAGCCCCGATATGGCCTGGGATACCGTCTGCCAGCGGACTCCCGCAGGGCCTCTTCCCATGGGCAGCAGGCTGTCGGGATAATTGGTTTTAAGAGATTCCGCCAGGAAAGTCGCATCTTCAACTCGCCCGTCCCGAACATACCGGCGCATCAGATTAAATTCGATATTGGGCATCGCCTCAATTCCCCGGTCGGTAATGATATTGGCATAACTTTCGTTTTTGCTTCCCCGCAGCATGGTGTAATACTTTTCCGCCTCCTCGGTATTTCTTCGCGCGTAAAAAAGAGCCCTCTCGGCAGTCACCATGGCCGTGGCATAGGCATCCGGATATTTTTCCCGCATTTCATTGAATGCCTGGTCGCTGTCCGGGTTGATTGCCCCCCTTCCCATCCGGAAACGGGCGCGCTGGTAGAGCTGGTCCAGGCCTTGATCATATCGCTGCTGGTCGGCTAAATGCAGCTGCCTGTTCTGTTCCTGCAGAAGATCGCGCCGGGAGTCGAATGTCCTTCGGCCCGCGCGGTCGTCATAAATTTCCTTGAGAATATCCGGATCGATGTTTTCTATCCCAGCCAGCTGATCCAGACCTGTCGCCGCGATAATCTTTCCCAGTCGCAACTGTTCCGATTCGGTCGCTTTCACCATCTGCTTGAGGTGCGTCAAATCTTCGGGGACCGCAGCAGTTAAAAGGCCGCCGTTCTCGCCGGGGCCGTTACGGCCTGTCTGAAAATCAACCGCCCCGGAGCTCGATTCCATCCGCTCCTTTACCAGGGCTAATTGTTGGTTGAGGGATTGGACCTGTCCGTCAATACTGCTGATGCGATCCTGGAGCGACCGGAGCAACTGCAGGGTGGCGCCGGAAGTTTCCCTGGGCGATCCGTATGAGCGATAACTGAAAATAACGGTCATCACAATGGCGGCCGCCAAAAACACCACCGCAGCCGCGGTAAAAAAAAAATTTGTCGTTTTTCATGTAGGATCCAAAGCGTTTCATATCAGCCCCCTTGAGACCGTTGTCAAACACCTTTTACCATTTTGTTAAGGGTTCCCCCCTCTGGGTGTAATTCAAAATTGTAATCGTTCAGGGAGTCTCTGAAATCCCAAATTCCAAGCATCAAATTCCAAACAAATCTTAAGTTCCAAATACCAATGACCTAAACTATTTAGATCATATACTGGTTTGTTGTTTGGAATTTTGGTCATTGGTATTTGTTTGTTATTTGGAATTTGATATTTGGAATTTCCACTAACTCAACTACTCCGTGAATGGATACAAAAAATTATTGGAAAACGGCGGTTTACCAACAAC
>JAUYIZ010000092.1 GCA_030688615.1 Desulfobacterales bacterium
CTTTCCGATGCTCTGTCCAACATGCAAGAATTTAATGATCTCGTAAAAAGTAAAATTTGGGATGGCTTCGTATAATGCTCAAAATTCAAGGCGCGCGAATGTTGTGTCGTAAGGCGTACTTAGCGTACGCCGCAGCGACAACGACATGAAGCGCAACGTCCCGCCAAAGGCGGGAGACTTTTTACGAAGCCATCAAGAATTACTGCGCAAAAGCACTGATGGTGGTGTTTTGGTCAGTCCGGCGCCCCTGCCGGACGATCCATGATTTTTGTGCCAAATGTAAAAAGTGCGCCCGAAAATGCCCTTCCGGCGCCATCAGCTCCGGTGATAAAATCTTCCGGAACGGGTATGAAACCTGGCCCATGGATGTGAAAAAATGCACCCTTTACCGCAGGGGAAATAAAAAAGGCGCCGGTTGCGGCGTATGCATAAACGTTTGTCCCTGGAATAAACCGTACACACCCTTTCACCGATCGGTAGCATGGACCATGAGGAATATTCCCAGCCTCAGAAACTTTGCCGTCTGGGCTGATGACATAATGGGGTACGGCAGGCCCAAGCCTGAAAAACAGTGGTGGCTGGACCTATAGCTTGTGGGCGCTGACCTGCAGGTTCCCGCCCATGCGGGAACCCGGCGGGCAAGCAAATCCTAAGCGGGTTTTTATCCATCGTCGTCTGCCCTGAAACATATTGAATTTATTTGGAACCGCTCTGAACAAATCAGCAGGTCCTACCTGTTCCAGTTTGACAGATCGGATGCCGCCGCTTTTTCAAGGGTGTTTAAGTTCTCTCGGGAATTGAAAAGTTTTTCGCAAAGCTCACATTTTCTATATTGAACAATTTCATTTGCCTTGAGCCCCAAATAGGACGCGATGTTTGTCAAGCCCATGGTTCTAATGAGATGGAACAGGACATTGTTTTCTTTTCGCCTGAACAGGTCGTCAATGCCATAATCCCTCAGATTACCGAGAAAAAAAAAGTCTGTTTCTTTAAATTGGGCCCCCCCGTCACAGCAAGCAAACATATCGAGTTCAGGAGAAAGATATGGATTCATGTTACAGGTGTTGGGGTGGTAATCGGTCAAAATTTTTGGTGGGTTAAATCCCTGTGCGCGCCCTAAATATATGACAGGTTCAGGAAAAAACTTCAGGTGCTTATCCCGAAGGAATTGTTCGCGGGAATCATCCTGGCTTGAAAAATCAGTGACAAAAGAGATGAAGTAATCAAGCCCGTGTTTTTGACAACTACGGGCTGCGTTGACCACATTTTCACAACGAATATGCTTTTGGTGCCACCGGCTAAAGCTCAGTCTCAATTGTGACAAACCGCTCCGTGTAAGTGCTGAAACCGTATCATCGGCAAGCTCCGGAGTTTTTGCCCAAAAGCAATTCGTGACAACCCTTGAATAGATGCCCTTCTCATTACACAACTTGACAAGACGAGTCATATCTTCAAAAAATATAAGTGGTTCTCCGGCGGTGAAACTGATGCCCGTCACGTTACATGGGGCCATTTGTTCGATAATTGCCATGGCCCTGTCGAGAGTCATTTTTTTGGGTGAAATCGAAGCATCGGAGGCGACACAATGCCCGCACCTGATATTACATTTTGTTGAATAACCAAATGCAATCTGTCGAACAGGGTTCATTGTGGTGGTTTTCCCGAGCCTTGGAGGGCACAGCCGTATTCTAATGGGTTTCTCACCATTACCATCGATCTGTCGTTTTTCCTTGCCGGAGATTTTAAAGGATATATTTCTCGGATGCGCCTTTTCGGAGACGGATCACCTTGGTACCGTGAGGGACGTTTCGGGCACGTTTATTTTCTTTCTGTGATTGGGTTTGAAGTTCGATCATCTTTTTCAATTTGGCTTCGATCATAGCGCTTTGTGACTCTTTCCTTATCATGTTTTTCCTTTGGGTGCAGTTGTTAAACCGCTCTAATCAGGCTATCTCCATCCCTGCCTTGCGCCGAAAAACAATCGCAAAATTGTTCTCTGACATCAAAGTACAGACGCTTTACAGCGCGCTTACATTTGTCCTCAGTTTATCGTAGAAGTTCCGGGACTTCTTCCAAATGAAACTAAAAACTAGGGAAAGGTAAATCAGATGAAAAAAAGCTTTTTTGAGCGGAGATAGCTGAATTTATAAATCATACTGATAGCAAAACCGTATCCTTGAAATCTATGTTATATCGAAACTTTGGTATATGCAAGTTAAAAATGCAGCAGTTAATGAAAATATGCATGCCAATACTGCCGGGAGAAATTTTTACCGGAAAAGGGCCAAAAAAAATAGGCGGGTTTTACACCTGCCTATTTTAAAAACAAATACATGTTCAGTCTATTCGATATTGGCACTAACAACAGGTGCCATTTGCATCATATCGATAGTCTGACCTTCTTTTAAATTTGTAAAATCAGTTACTTTTCCCGTCTTGCTGATTGTTTTGGTGTTGTTAAATATCTTAATTAATTTAGCATCAGCCACAATATTCTTGCCGGCATTTTCCGGTTTACCATTGACTGTTTTGGTTTGCAGTTTGTTAGCCTTGATGTAATCCCACAACTTTTTGGTTATCTCAGTACGAGGAAGTGAGTCGGCCCCTAATAATGCCGCCAAATCCGCTTTCAATTTCACCGGCTTATTTAATCCTTTTTCTTCTGCCAAGTTTATGCCTCCGTTCTTTAAATTGTTTATTTTTTTGCATAGATATTCTGGTGGCAACTATAGGGACTTTAGGGGTTGTATGTCAAGTCCAAAAAAACCATCCTTAAAAATCGATGTCTTGTGGGAAAAGCCTGTCCATGATATTGAGAACTTAAAATCCCTATTTGCATTGGATTAAGATCGAACTCGACCCAGAACCGGCAGGTAAAATGCATTTTTCGAACTCATCCGAAATTTAAGGATACCAACTGTGTGTTTGAGCATGACCGCATTGAAACATTGTGCAGGAAGTGCTTCGTAGCTCTGGCCGGAGCAAAAAAGCGGTTATATCAGCTTTGAGAAGACCATGATGATACGCTGTTTTTCTCCCTGGAATGAAAAACGACTCTAATGAAACAGGAAATTCCTTTTCCCGGCAAATCATTGCCTGATTACACGCCCGACAAATATCGCTGGGTCATGCTGGCTCTTCTGTGGCTCCTTTATGCGTGTTTCGGGATCATCGTTCGATCGCTCGCGCCTCTGGTCACACCGATCCTTGCAGACCTGGACATGTCCTACAGTCAGATGGGCCTCGTGATGGGGTCCTGGCAACTCACTTATATTGTCGCAGCCTTCGCTGCCGGGTTTTTACTCGACAACTGGGGCATCCGGAAAGCCCTTTTCCTGGGAACGGTTGTGATCGCTCTTTCCTCAGGCCTGCGCTATTTCTCACAGGGTTTTGGTACATTTTTGCCCGTGGTGGCTCTTTTTGGCATCGGCGGGCCGATGCTCTCCATCGGTTGTCCCAAAACAATTTCAGCGTGGTTTCGGGGTCGGGAAAGGGGTACGGCCGTCGGGATCTATACCACCGGACCCTGGATCGGTGGTATTTTTGTTCTCTCTACGACCAACCGATGGATCA
>JAUYIZ010000093.1 GCA_030688615.1 Desulfobacterales bacterium
GCCTACGGTAACCCACGCTCGAATTTTCCTGAAAAACTCAATTTTTTTTGGAATCTTGATCCCCGGCATGTCGATTTCTGAGCCTGCTCAACACCTGATTTTGCCGCCGTCTTAATCTCATTTGGCCTATACAACATATGGCTTTATTATTCGACCCCTGGTTCAGTTTTTTTTAGCATAGCTTCAATTTCCCGAATAAGAAAATCGAAATTGGGTCTTGTAAAGGTCGTCATCGCTGGAATCCGATTATGTTTGACGTTTGGCGGAACATGCTTGTGATGCGGATAGGTGCTTTGCAAGTCAGGTTGATGTGGGTGTGGCTGGGAGTCATACCAATATAACTTTTCTTGGCCTCGCCAAATTTCGTAGCCATACCAGTCTATTATTCCCGGGAGACGATCGAATAAAATTCGCTCCCGAACAATTAAACGGATTTCTTGATCAAATATTAATTCTCCCGCGACGCGTGCAAGGGACTTTCCCCTCCTCACAAAGGTAATTGTAGAATGCAAGATAGAAGGGAATTGCTCTGCAAGGGTATACACGAATAATTCATATTCTTCAGGTGAACGTAATGGATTTTTCATGTGGTTACTCTTACTAATCCCATGAGACTCGGTTCTTTCCGTTGGATTCTTTGCAGTTCATCGCGATAATCGGCTTGGCGTGAAAGCCATGTTTTATAAACACTTGCCCACTCACCAAAATCTAATACCCAATTTTCATCTTCCGGTTCTTCACCAATGATATATGCGGCGTAAAAAGTCTCTGAACGGATACCGTACCTTCGCTCAAAGGTTATAAGCTCCTCTTCGAGAGCATGTATATCTGTTAAAATGTCATGCAGGCTCATAAACCACCTCCCCAGCATCGTCATCTATGTTAAACTGTTTTTATTATAACTCTTTTCAAATATATTTTTACACTAAAATCATCAAAAAAACAACAGCATGCGACCACACGGTATTTTTTAAAAGGACGTCGCCACTTTATCAATGTCTTTTCCCGGCGCCATCGAAACCATATTAACGCCGCCCTTTCAGGGCTAGACGGATAGCGTCGCGGATTGCCGGTTGCTGAAACCGCCGGCTATAATACGCTTCCCCTCAGGGGAATGATGGATTAGAATTGTCACCGAATTTATGATATAGAGCACTAAGAAAAAGTCGTATCATCTTCTTTCGAGGCAGTCTTCGGTCAGGTCTTCGGCGAAGTGGACCGGGTAGTCGCCGTCGAAACAGGCCTTGCAGAAGTTGTGCTCCGGGTCCTGGATGCCAGTGGACTCGAGCAGGCCTTCAAGGCTCAGGTTAAAAGCTCCTTGACGGGGTTTAATTTGACGTGCACAGCGAAATCCCGCATGCTCTGGGTGGGCTGGATAAAGGTCCGTCCCACGGTGACACCATTTACACTCGCTCACGGCTTTGATCATACCGGGGAAGGCTCTGATCGGTAACTTTAGCCAGCTTTGGAGGGCAGGATCTTTCTCCGAACGCGGCAGGCAACGTCTTTTCGTTTGAATTCAAGGGCGGTGTTTGTTACATTACCTTTGTAGACGGGACTTTGAACGCGTACCCGGTTTAACGGTGGAGTTTTGGGATTGATCTTTTCGTTGGACGGGAATTGTCGGATGGCTTGGAAAGAAACCTCTTTCGGAAAAATAGGCCAAAGAACGGGCAGCATCACGCACTTCGCGAACAAATGCCGCAGCATAATGGCGAGATTCATTTGCGATATAATCTGCGACTTCTTCAAGGTCGCTCCAAGCCACCTCGGTCCATTTTACGCTTCGAGCCATTTTGACATCCGGCGCTCAGCCTCTTCTTGACTAAGGACATGTCCCTCCTTGATCTCGTTCAATCCTCTTTCGATCTTCTGACAAACATAGATATGGTACTGGATATCTTCAAAAGAGGCATCCAGGTCCATCAAGGCCTTTCACGGATCTGTAGAGGAGTTCATCCACAGCTTCAGCCCGAATGTCTACCTGGTGGGCCGTATCTTTTTCCATATGGTGGAAAACAAAACCGGAGAGCTTCCCTTTGCATTTCTGGCAACCTATGCCACAATTGCTGCTTGGAGACCTGATGATTTCGGAGGAGGAGGCAAGAAGGCTTCTTGCGCAATCAGAGGGCCTTGCCCTCCTTAAAAACCGCTGGGTGGCGGTGGATCCGGCAAGGTTGAAGGAAGCGCTTTCGGCCTATGAAAAGTTCCAACGCCAGCTCGAGCATGGCGGTCTTACACTTCGTGATGCCCTGCGCATGGAGCTTTTCCCGGAAAAAACGGCCGGGGAACCGGATTTGCGTGTGGATTGCGGCATTTCCAGGGGCAAATGGCTGGAGTCCGTGGTGCAGAAGCTAAAGAATCCGGAGCTCATCGGTGATGTCAGGCCCGACCGGCGATTTCTGGCCACGCTCCGGCCTTACCAGCAAAAGGGGATCAACTGGCTGCATATACTGCATTCGCTCGGTTTCGGCGCCTGCCTGGCAGACGACATGGGTCTTGGAAAGACCATCCAACTCCTCGGCTTTTTGAACGTGATCCGATCCGGCCCTCTAAAAGCGAGTCTGCTTGTGATCCCCGCCTCCCTGATGAAGCTCAAGCAACTCTGCAACCATGCCGACCAGTACCTGGGAACCGGCGGATTCGATGAAAAGGACAGCGGCAAATTCGAGCGGCTGCGCGAGGTCTGCGAGGTGATCCATGAAAAGCGGGAGAAGGCCTTGATTTTTAGCCAGTTCAAGGAGATGACGGCGCCTCTTTGCGCTTTCCTTGAAGGTGTCTTCGGCCGCAAGGGGCTTGTGCTGCATGGGAGCACCCCGGTCCGGCAGCGCAAAGATATCATCGCGCGTTTTCAGGGGGATGAACGCATCCCCTTCATG
>JAUYIZ010000094.1 GCA_030688615.1 Desulfobacterales bacterium
ATCCGGTTAATCTTGTCAAAGAGTCTTTGCGTTTATGTCCAAACATTTTTGAGCTTATTCGTATGTCATCCTGGATTGGCCTGGAAAATGAGACTCTATGCAAACTGAATTTAACAGATTATCTTTTTGAAAGCAACAGGAACTTGGCTACCAAAGTATGGCAAGTCGTCAAGGCAGGTAGGTCGCGCAGCAATTTTCAGATTCCCAAACGGCAACCCGCGAAACATTTATGGCACTGTCCTGAAATATTTTTTGGAGCTCTTGGGCAATAAACACCGCAACGTTTTCCGAAGACGGATTTTTTCCGGCAAAGAACTCAAGCTCGTTCAGGAATTTATGATCCAGTTTCTCCAGTATGCCGGAAAGTTGGGTTTTAAGTTCCACAAAATCCACCAGCACGCCGCCCCCGGTCAGGGCCTCTCCTGCCACGCAGGCTTCGACTTTCCAGTTGTGCCCGTGTAAATTTTCACATTTTTTGGCAACCATTTCAAGCTGGTGCGCCGCGGCAAACTCCTTGGTCACTTTGAGTTCAAACATGAGCTAAACCTCCCGCTGTTAACTATGATTCAGCAAATCTTCTTCCGAGTATTTTCTTTAATTTACTGCTCAGCTTGTTTTCTTCAAGCTTTTTAAATTCCCTCAAGAGTTCCTCCTGGCGCTTTGTCAGATTTTTCGGTGTCGTAATTTCGACCTGGATGATTTGATCGCCCCGCTTGCCGGACCTCAAGGACGGTATCCCTTCATTGGCAAAGCGGAATAACTCGCCCGGCTGGGTTCCTTTTGGAATTTCAAGGATCTTTTTATCATCTAAAGTTGGCACCTCGATTTTATCGCCCAGGGCCGCCTGAACAAAGGAAATCTGGGTCTTGCACAGGACATCCGTATTGCTGCGTTCAAAAAAATCGTGCGGCTCCACACCGATAAATACATAAAGGTCTCCGGCAGGTCCGCCGAAGGCTCCGGATTCCCCCTCTCCATTCAGGCGCAGTCTCGATCCGGAATCCACCCCGCCCGGGATCTTTACGGAAACGGCCTTTTTGTTCATGACCTGTCCTGTTCCTCTGCAGCGGGTGCATGGATGGGGGATTGCCTGACCGTTGCCCCGGCAGGACGGGCATGTGTTTCTAACCGTAAAAAACCCCTGGCTGCGTGATACCTGACCGGTGCCGTTACAGTGCCTGCATGTTTCCGGATAGGTTCCTTCTTCGCATGCCGTGCCTTTGCACCCGGAACAGACCTCTTTTTTTTCCAGATTGATTTCCGTTTCGGTCCCGAATGCCGCTTCCATGAAACTCAGGGTCATATCGTAACGGAGATCTGCCCCTCTTTGGACCTTGCTGGTCCGGCCGCGCTTGCCGGTATTGAATCCGAAAAAATCTTCAAAAATATCACCGAAACTTGAAAAAATGTCATCAAACCCCCCAAATCCCGCCGCACCCGAATTCTCAAGCCCCCGGTGACCCAGTTGATCGTATATCTGCCGCTTTTTTGGATCTCTCAACACGTCATAAGCTTCAGCCGCTTCTTTGAATTTTTCTTCCGCGGCCGTATCGTCCGGGTTGCGGTCCGGGTGGAATTTGAAGGCCAGTTTGCGATATTTTGCCTTTAATTCGTCACCGGTAGCATTGCGCTCAACACCCAGAACATCATAGTAATCCCGTTTTGCAGCCATTCCGTTTCCTGTTGAAAGTGTGTAAAAAATAAAGCGATCCCCCGGATGATAAAAAGGACGAGGACCATTTTGTCCCGTCATTTTCAGTGGACCGGCCCTTAAAAACCTTGACTCGGACACCGGGAACTGAATAAAATAATGCAAATGTTCAGATTGTCAATTACCCGGACTGAAATCTTGAGGCCTTTTTTTATATGGCGCCAACCGGAAATCAATCGATTTGTCTGGCCGTGATCGGCGGCGGCAATGCCGCGGAGGAAACCTGCCGACTGGCCCGGCTTGTGGGCCATGAAGCAGCGCTTCGCGGATGGATCCTTATTACCGGAGGGCTTGGCGGCGTCATGGAGGCCGCCGCGAAAGGCGCGCAAATGGCCGGAGGCCTGACGGTCGGAATTTTACCGGGAGTGGACCGCAGCGCGGCGAACCCCTACATTCGTATTGCCGTTGCCACCGGCACAGGACAGGCAAGGAATGCGGTCATCGTCCACACGGCCGACGCGCTGATCGCGGTTGACGGCGAGTACGGGACACTGTCTGAAGTGGCATTGGGTCTCAAACTGGGCAAGCCGGTGGTAGGGCTGAAAACGCCCTGGAACATTCCGGGCATGCTCCTGGCCGAAACCCCCGGGGAGGCGGTTGAAAAAGTCGCCCGGATCTTAGGTGTTAGTCCTTAGTATAAAGATGTGCGCCGTCTGGGCCTTCTGACGTTATAGCCGATAACAAATCCAATGATCAGCACGCCCGCGCCGCTTAAAAACCACTGGATATTGTGATGCATCTGAAGTCTGTTGAGATCTTCTTCATATTTTTGAAGTTTTTTTGTCTGCGCGGTCAGCTGGGATACCGCTTTTTGATTATTGGACTTTAAGTTGAAAAATTCCGCGGATTCTCTTTTTAAGGTTTCATGGGACTCGTAAAGCTCATCAAATTTTTTTTGCGTCGTGGAAAATTGTGCGCTCAATTTTTCATTTTCACTCTTGAGGGATTTGTTTTCGTCCAACAATTTGGCCGCTTGCGATTTTACCGTGTTGTGACCTTCCCGGAGGCTTTTCAGTTCCAGCGTGGCGGGCTTTGTGGTTGTGATGAAGCGGGTCAGCACCCAACCCTCCTTGCCGTTTGACGTCCGGACCAAAGTCCACTGTTCCCCCGGCTGGAGTATTTCAAGTTCGGTTCCGGATTGAAGCATATCAATTATTTTATAGTCGATTCCGGCCCCGGTCCGCAAGGTTATTCTCATCAGGTCACTGACATATCTGGTTTCCGCCTGGACAAGTGCAGAGAATAATACCGTCATAAGGATCAAAAAAAATAACCGTTTCATGCGACACTCCCATAAATGGTTTAATGTTGGTCTTATTTTCCACCCCGTCTGAAACCGTCCGACCCCGAGACTTTTGATGATTCCCATATTGTGCTAAATGACCTTAATCTGTCAATAATTTCTTTTTCACCATTCCAAGGAGCCAGGATCCTTGACTTTCATACGAGATTCAGGCGTCACATGGCCGATGCGTGAGGTAATATGCTGATTCAGGCTTGCTTTTTAATCAGATATGGTTTATTTAAATATAATCTTACATGAAGCCTGTCAAAAATAAAGACTTTTTTTATCATAGGGCCGGTTGTTATGATCGTATTTGATCTGCAATGCCAAAATAACCACACATTTGAAGGATGGTTCGAAGACGGAAAGGCATTTGATGCCCAGCAGGAAAAGGGCCTGATTCTTTGCCCGGTTTGCAGCAATGCAAAGGTCCTTCGCCTTCCTTCCAAATTTTCCCTGAAATCTGTTCAGACGTCTCCCCTCTCGACACGCGATCCCCTCGAGGATATGAGCAGCAGACTGATTGAATATATCGAAAAAAATTTTGACGACGTCGGCAGTGAGTTTGCCAGGGAAGCTTTAAAAATACATTATGGCGCAGCCGACCCCAGAAGTATTCGGGGGGTGAGCACCAAGGAAGAGGAAAAAACCTTGAAGGAAGAAGGAATCCAGTTTTTCAAGATTCCCCTGCCGACCCTCCCGCCGGACAGTGACGCATAATTATTCCCCTTTGAGCCGCAGGGCCATATTCGAATTTCTCCGGCTGGATTTATCGTTTTCCAGCGCAGTCATCAAAGCCTTTTTCGTGCCGATAATGATGACCAGTTTTGTCGCGCGGGTTATGGCGGTATAAAGTAAGTTTCTCTGGAGAAGCGCAAAGTGCTGCATCATGATGGGCACCACGACTGCCGGGTATTCTGAGCCTTGCGACTTGTGCACGGATATGGCGTATGCCAGAGATAATTCATTGGTTTCCTCAAAATCGTAGCGCACCTCCCTTCCGTCGTATTCCACGGTAATCTCTCTTTTTTTTTTGTCCATCGCACGGATGATTCCGATGTCTCCGTTAAAGACCTCCTTTTGATAATTGTTGATCAAATGCATGACCTTGTCCCCCATCTTGAAAGTATTTCCCGCAACGCCCGGGGTGATTGGATTGGGGTTCAATTCTTCCTGGAGGATCTGATTCAGGTGGATGGTGCCCACAAGGCCCTTATGCATGGGCGTGATAACCTGAAGATCCAAAACCGGGTCAAACCCGAAACGATCCGGGATTCTTTGACGGCACAATTCAATTATCCTTTTTACAACTTCCCCGGGGTTATTTTGTTCGATAAAGTAAAACTCGGATATTTTTTTCTGCCCATGCGTTTGCGGGATATCCGGCAACTGCCCGGACCGCACCTTATGGGCATTGATGATGATCGGGCTTTTTATGGATTGGCGGAATATCTTTTTGAGTTCATAGGTTTTTATTCTGTTTGACTGGATCATATCCATCAGGATGTTTCCCGGTCCGACCGACGGAAGCTGAAACACATCGCCCACCAGAATTAACGCGGACTGCATCGGTGTCGCCCGAAGCAGATGAAACATCAAATGAATGTCGATCATGGAAGCTTCATCGACAATCACCGTATCCGCATCGAGCGGGCAATCTGGATTTTTCTCAAAAGACCCGTTAAATAAATTGAACCCCAGAACTTTATGAATCGTTGCCGCCGGTTTTTGGGTGACCTCTGAAAGACGCCGGGCCGCCCGGCCGGTGGGGGCGGCCAGCAGAACCTTCTTGCCCAGAGCCCCGAGGATTGTGGCGATGGACTTTATCAGGGTGGTTTTACCGGTCCCGGGGCCTCCGGTGATGATCGACAGCCGGCGGGAAAGCACGCCTTCAATCACCCCAAGCTGTTCGGCCGACACTCTGATGGCCAGCCTTTTCAATATGGTGGCTGTGATTTTTTCATGATCCATTTGCGGCCGGGAAACCGGGACGGTCAGCAGGGCATTGATCCTGTTGACGATTTCCGTTTCTTTGTCATAGAGGTCTTTGGCATAAACGGCTTTGATCGCCGGATCCTTCTCATCGGCCAGCACCACGGCGTGCCCCGACGCTGCGAGTGCCTCGATGGCGGAGCGGGTTATCCCGGGTTCGATATGAAAATGTTTCTTACATTTTTCCAGCAGCCCGGATTCATATGCAAACACGTGGCCCTCATCGGCCATTTGCTCCAGAAGATGCCTTGTGCAGGCCTTGGCCCTTTCGGTTTCATCGACCGTGTTTTCTGAATGCCGGACGATGGCATCGGCAATATAAAAGCCTATTTTGGGAATCTCGACCGCCGCCCTGTAGGGATCGTGCTGAAGAATGGGGACGGCTTCCTTGCCGAACCGGTTATATATGACTGCGCAGTAGGATGCTTTGACACCCTTTTCATATAAAAACTGAACCAGGCCCCTCATGGCATGGTGTTCTTTCCAGGCCGCCGCGATATGCATCGCCTTTTCTTTTCCGATCCCTTTGACATCCACCAGTCTTTCCGGGTTTTCTTCAATGACTTTAAGGGTGGTTTCTTGGAAGTGGTTTACCAGTCTTCCGGCCATTTTGGGGCCGATCCCTTTGATAAAGCCGGATTCCAGATATTTTGTGATCCCCGCGACACCGGCCGGAAGCAAGACTTCAAAAGATTCGATTTTAAGCTGCTGACCGTATTTGGGATGCGACTGCCAATTTCCTCTGACTCTCAAAATTTCACCCAGATTCGGCTCGGGCATGAACCCCAGAACGTTCACGAAATTATCATTTCTTTCCGTCCGGAGTTTTAGAATCGCAAAGTGAGACGTCTGATTGTAATAGGTAATATGTTCCAGCCGGCCTTCAAGGGTGGTCAGGGAAGATGTGTTTTTCATCATGAGCAACTATCCACCGGGCTGCCGCGTAAAGATCTTCCACGACCCGGCGAGGTAAGATATTCTTTTGCGCCAATATACTTTCGGCCTGCGCACCATTGCCGGTTTTTACCAGAAGTGCATGGCCGCAGCCTGCCCGGAGAGCGCTCTCAATGTCTTTTGCGCTGTCGCCCACCATATAGGCCCCGGATAGATTGAGGCCGTAGCGCTGTTGGGCCTGATAAAACAGTCCCGGTCTAGGTTTACGGCAGTCGCACTGGTCTTGCGGCACATGGGGGCAAAAAAAAATATCCTTTATCCGGCCGCCTGCCGCGTTCACTTCACGGGTCATCCTGTCGAAAATATATTCAAGCTCCTTTACGGATACCATCTTCCGGTTGACTACCGACTGGTTGGTAATCACGATGATATCGAACCCTGCCCGGGTCAGCAGACCAATGGCCTCCAGACTGCCCGGAAAGAACTCGAACTCATCCCAGCTCTTTATATAATCCGGTGAATCCCGGTTGATGACGCCATCCCTGTCTAAAAAAACAACCTTTTTTATACCCATCTTTCTCAACAATCTAAAAGCATATGAGGTAACCATAGCCTTTCAGATAATGGTTTTGGCAAGGCTAGAAGGAGCCCCCCTGAGTAAGGCGTACAGTTCGTACGTCGTCGAAGGGGGGCAACTGATAACGCAGTCCAAAAATTTTATCTGGAAGGCTATAGCTATTCCGCGACGATCATGGCCCCCTTGTAGCCGTCTTTAATTAGAATTTCTTCATACTCCTGGGCTTTTTTTAAATTCGTCGCGAGACCGGCCCGGACCCTGTAAAAAATTTCTTCGCCGTTATTATAGGGCGTCACCTGGGCATAATTGTATTTCCGATCAAGTTTTTTTACGAGGTTTTCAGCATTTTTGCGGTTTTTGAAGGCGCCCACCTGGATGGTAAATCTCCCGCTGTAATAGTCCAGCGGGGCGTAGGTTTTAGCTGCGCTGCCGGATGCGGCCGCCGTGACCTGGCCGCCCAGCGCAACGATTTCAACCGGGGCAGTCCCCGGGCGGACGATTCCGATCTCTTTGGCCGCCGTAAAGGAAAGATCGATGATTCTCCCCTGGACAAAAGGTCCGCGATCATTGATTCTGACAACCACCTCCCGGTTATTTGACAAATTTTTCACGTTCACATGAGTGCCGAGGGGCAGGGTTTTATGGGCCGCGGTCATGGCATACATATCGTAGACCTCTCCATTGGAGGTTTTTTTCCCGTGAAATTGTTTACCGTACCAGGAACCGACCCCGCGCTGTTGGAACCCTTCGGCGTGCGGTCTGGGCTGGTACCATTTTCCCAGGACGCGATAGGGCTTGGGGTATCCGGCAGGACTGGGGGGGGGCTTGCTTTTGGCACAACCCTGAACAAAAAATAATACCAGCCCCACCACCAATAAAATACGTGCGGCCTGATTTATTTCTTTTTTAGATATCATTTTCCTGGAGGGCAATTTTAACCACTTCCATCATTTTGTCCACGAAAAAAAAGCGGATGTCTTTTTGGACTTTTTTGGGTATTTCCTCAAGGTCTTTTTTGTTCCATTGGGGTAAAATTATCATTTTGATGCCGGCCCGATGAGCGGCCAGAACCTTTTCCTTGACGCCGCCGACCGGCAGGACCTGGCCCCGCAAGGTGATTTCTCCGGTCATGGCAAGATCTTTTCTGATGGGTTTATTGGTCAGCAGCGATACCAGGGCCGTCAGCATGGTGACACCGGCGGAAGGGCCGTCTTTGGGAATGGCGCCGGCAGGGACATGGATATGTATGTCTCTGGTCTCAAAAAAATCTTCGCCGATGCCCAGAGCGGCGGCATTTGCCCGGGTGAAACTTAACGCGGCTGTGGCCGACTCTTTCATGACGTCGCCCAGCTGGCCTGTCAGGGTAAGGCCCTTGGCGCCTTTCATGGCGGTGGCTTCAATAAAGAGCAGATCGCCGCCCGCCTGGGTCCATGCGAGCCCCGTGGCGACACCGGGCGTGGGTGTCCGGATTTTGGTCTCGGAAGTAAGCTTTTCAGGGCCCAGATACTTGGGGACATTCACCACGGTTATGGTGACCGATCCGGGGTCGCCCTCCGAAATTTTTGTGGCAACCCCGCGGCAGATGGTCGCAATCTCCCGCTCTAAATTTCTTACCCCCGCCTCAAGGGTGTACCTGGAAACAATAGACTTGATGGCGCCGTTTGTAAAAGATATCTGGTTGGCTTTAATGCCATGTTCCTTCCGCTGGCGCGGGATGAGGTATCGATTGGCGATTTTGATCTTTTCATCCAGGGTGTATCCCAAAAGGTGCAGGACTTCCATCCGGTCCCGGAGGGCCGGCGGGATGGTGTCCAGGATATTGGCCGTGGTGATAAACATGACCCTGGAAAGATCAAAAGGCACGTCCAGATAGTGATCCGAGAAAGAAAAATTTTGTTCGGGGTCAAGGACTTCCAGCAGGGCCGAAGAAGGATCTCCGCGGAAATCGCTGCCGACTTTATCTATTTCGTCCAGCATGAATACCGGATTGTTTGATCCGGCGCGCCGGATTCCCTGGATAATCCGTCCCGGGAGTGCGCCCACATAGGTCCGGCGGTGGCCGCGGATTTCGGCCTCATCCCTGACACCTCCCAGTGACAAGCGGTAAAATTTTCGTCCTAGCGCGTTGGCGATGGAATGGCCCAGTGAAGTCTTTCCCGTACCGGGCGGCCCCGCAAAACACAGGATAGGCCCCTTTGAATCCGGCTTTAACCGGCGCACGGCAAGATATTCGATAATCCGTTTTTTAGCCTTCTCCAGCCCGTAATGATCGTCGTCAAGGACCTTGCGCGCTTTTTTAATATCAAGGTTGTCTTTCGTGCTCTCATTCCAGGGAAGGGCCGTAAGCCAGTCAATATAGGTGGATGCCACCGTATATTCGGCTGAAGACGGATGCATGCGGGACAGGCGCTCAAGCTCGCGCTCAGCCTCTTTCTGCGCTTCTTCGGGAAGATTCTTTTCCTTTATTTTTGCCCGGTACTCATCGATTTCAACCGAAGCCTCATCTTTTTCCCCGAGCTCTTCCCGAATGGCTTTGAGTTGCTCCCGCAGGTAATACTCCCGTTGCTTTTTATCCATATCCCCCTTGATCTGGGATTGTATCTTGTTGCCGAGTTCAAGAATTTCAAGCTGATAGTTCATCAAGCGGGTGACTTCCTTGAGCCGCTGGCCGACATCGTCGATTTCGAGGATTTTTTGTTTCTCATCGGTTGTGGCTCTTATGGTGGACGCAACCATGTTGGCAAGGGTTCCCGCTTCAGTTATGGATTGCGCCATCGCCATAATTTCCTGGGGCAGCCCCGGGGAGAGCTCCACGAGCCTGCCGAAGAGCGCCACCACATTGGACATCAGCGCTTCGGTCTCCTTGCCTGGTTTTTCTTTTTCTTCCAGACGCTCAACGCGCGCCTGCAGGTAGGGTTTGCCTTCGATAAAGGCCTTAACTTTGAAACGGCTCAAACCCTGAACCAGAAGCTGCATCCGATTGGATTCAGCCTTGGCCATTTTCAGGATCAGGGCGCTGGTGCCGGTCGCATAAAGATCTTCGGGTTGGTGCTTGTGATCGGCAGGCGGCTTTCTGGATACCAGCAGGCCGACGATCCGGTCCTTGGCCATCGCTTCATCGACCAGTTGGATGGAAACCTCGTCCATGACCAAAATCGGGAAAACCATCTTGGGGAATAATGTCGTATCAAACAAAGGAAGAATCGGTATAATTTCCGGAAGTTTACCGTTTGTCAATTCCAGGATTGGGGCATTTTCTGCCATGAAGACCTCCTAAATTTCTTAGAAATCACGATCAAAAGACTGCGCGGCACAAAGGTCACCGTTCACGGTTATCGGTTCACAGTTCACA
>JAUYIZ010000105.1 GCA_030688615.1 Desulfobacterales bacterium
GTTTCCATCCATAAATGGCCCTTTTCCGCAATCTCGGCGTCAATCTTCGGAATCGCTTGTGCGACGTACCTTCGTACGTCTCCGCGCAATTCCTTGATTTCCTTGACCTTGCGAAAAATTGCTCATTTATGAATTGGAAACACCGTCGTGTCTCAAAAAGATTCGTGGATGGGCACGAAGTAGCATGGCGGCAGTCGATATTACTCCTTGTCCGTGGCCGAAATTATTTCCAAAATCTTATCCCCGTATTGATTGGATAAAAAAGGCCCTACCCCTTTTACTTCTAAAAGGCTTTCCGGATCAGTCGGCCGGTCGGATGCCAGCTGGTCCAGGGTCTTGTCACTGAAAATTCTAAAAGCAGGGATTTTTCTTCTTTGGGCCTCTTTCAATCTCCATTCCGCCAGGGATGCTCTGACCCTTGCGTCAGGGTTGACCGGGTGGTCTGATTTTTGGGGACCGGCTCTTCTTTTTACGATAACAGCGGCACTTTCGATTCTCTGTTTTTTTACGGCCGTCCTGCTGCTGCCGGCCCCGGGGATAAAGCCCTTGATCTTGATCGCATTAATTCCGGAATGCTCGAAACACCGCCCTTGTCCTGTGACCTGGACCCTTTTGTAATGAATGATTTTGTCATCTTTTTCAAAGGAATCATCAGATACCTGAACCAGACCTATGCTTGCCAGGCTGTTCAGTATATATCCGAATTCCCGCCTGGTGACGCTTCTGCCTTGGCAGGAGTCGGTAAAAAGACGGCCGGACCCCATACTTCCTTTTTTTACCAAAATATCAAGAAGCTCCGCAATGATACTTTGTTCATGCTGACCGGGTGAATGATTCAAAGTTGCGATGGTTTTATCCGGCGCACAAAAATCGCACAATCCACAGGGTTCACCGTTGTCTTCCCGGTCACCGAAATGATTGACAAGATACAGCATTCTGCAGACAGAAGATTCAGCAAACCGCGCCATCTCATCGATCTGGGCAAGCCTGTGTAATTTTTGTTTTTTATATGTTTGCCGCCATTTATTATGCCCTTTTCTTATGGATTCATCCGGATCGACAATGGCTCCGCCGTGAATCCACAGTTTCTCCAATGCAATATCAAAAGCTTCTTCCTGCATGCCCGTTTCAGCGCATAACTTTTTTTTGGGGGTTTTTCCTTCCGTCAGCCTGAGATAGATATTTTTCAGTATTTTTTCATCGGGATAATTTTTTTCATGAAAAAACAAATGCACATGCCTGTCCCCGTACGAGTGGTAAAGAATAGCCCGTGAGGGTTTTCCATCACGACCTGCGCGGCCGATTTCCTGGTAATAATTTTCAAGGCTTCCAGGCATGGCCATATGGATAACCGTCCGGATATTTGGCTTGTCTATTCCCATGCCAAACGCGATGGTAGCAACGATCACCTCGATGTCTTCGGCAATAAAAGCGGCCTGGACCTCATCCCTTTTTTTAGGCGTCAACCCCGCATGATAAACCTGGGCGCCGAATTCGTCCCCCATGATTTGCGCAAATGATTCTGCTTTCTTTCGGGTCGGGGCATAAATTATGGCAGGCCTTCGCCTGCGGTCCCTGAGAAAGGAAACAGCTGCGTCAAGTCTTTCACCCGGAAGGAGTTCAACCATTTCAATGGCGATATTCGTTCTTCTGAAACCATGAATATGATATTGGGGTTCAAATAACGCGAGCTGTTCGACGATGTCGTCTTGCACCCTGGGAGTGGCTGTTGCGGTCATGGCGATTACATTGGCAGGTTTAAGCAGAGGGAGCCTTTCCCCCAGCAGCCTGTAGTCCGGACGAAAATCATGCCCCCATTGGGAAATGCAATGGGCCTCATCCACTGCTACCAGAACAGGTTTTCTTTTGGCAAGCATCTCCGGGAACCCGGGCACGCTCAGGCGCTCCGGGGCAATAAATAAATAATCCAGGCGCCCCTGAAGATATTGGATGCAGACTTGCCTGGATAATTCCCTGGTTCTGCCGGAATGAATCCTTTCGGCGGCAAACCCCATTTCCCGCAGTTTTATTACCTGATCCTCCATCAGCGCGATAAGCGGGCTCACAACAAGCGTTGTACCCCCTCTGGCTACGCCAGGCAGCTGGTAGCATAAAGATTTGCCGGCGCCGGTGGGCATGACCAGAAGCACATTTTTCCCGTCCACAACCGATTGACATATCCTGTGCTGAAAAGGACGGAAGCTGTCAAACCCGAACGCATCTTTTAAAAGGGCCTCCAGATTTCCTGAATTTGAGGCCAAATGTTTTGGAATGGTTTCCATAATAAATTTTGCTTTCATGCCGAGTTCTAAAATACCCCTGCGACTGCCTCCCCGCATGCGGGGCAGGCAGATTTTTCAATCCTGTTTTCCGCCACATGAAAACCTCGGCGGCGGATGAGGGCTTCACCACATTTGGCACAGAACGTTTCCGGCGCTTCGCCGGGCACATTTCCCAGATAGACATGCCGCAGGCCCGCCGCCTTTCCCAGCCGGTAAGCCTTTCTAAGCGTCTCCAAGGACGTGGCCCCCACATCGGTTACCTGATAGGCCGGATGGAAGCGGCTCACATGCCAGGGGATATGGGGATCCACACCGGCAATGAACCGGACAATCCCCTCCAGCTGTTCTTCGTCGTCATTCTGGCCGGGAATCACAAGGGTGGTGACTTCCACCCAAATCCCAAGGTCCTTCATGGTGCGAATGGCGGCAAGGACCGGTTTCAGATGACCGTGGCAGGTACCCCTGTAGAAATCCTCGCTGAAGGATTTCAGGTCAACGTTGGCGGCATCGAGGTACGGGTGTATCATCTTGAGCGCCTCGGTGGTCATATAACCGTTGGTAACAAAAACATTGAAAAGATCATTCTCCTTTGCCAGCCGCGCCGTATCGTAGGCATATTCAAAGAATATAGTGGGTTCCGTGTAGGTGTAGGCGATGCTCCTGCAGCGCTGGCTTTTTGCCTGCCTGACGATACTTTCGGGAAGCAGGTTACCGGTCCTGCCGGCCGGCTCCTTTCCGGCCGATGCCTGGGAGATCTGCCAGTTTTGGCAAAATCCGCACCGGAAATTGCACCCGATGGTAGCAACCGAAAATGACAATGACCCGGGAAGAAAATGATAGAGGGGCTTTTTCTCTATGGGATCCACGTTCGCGGCAATGGCATCTCCATAGGCGTGGGTGTACAATTTGCCTGCCAAATTCTGCCTTACACCGCAAATTCCGAATTTTGAAGCGGCAATCCTGCAGTGATGACAGCAAAGAAAGCAATGGACCTTCCCATCCGCCACAACTTCATATAATCTGGCTTCAGTTATCATTTTTTTCTCCGATGCGTGAACCCTAAGAGACGGAGTTTGTCTGATAAGGAAAAAATAGGCCCGGACTTCTAATACCCGCCCAGGGCATATCGAAGGTCCTCAATCAGATCATCCACATGTTCAATCCCGACGGAGATTCGAATCAAATCATCGCTGATACCTGTTTTGTCCCTGATCTGTCGCGGAACCGATGCGTGGGTCATGATAGCCGGGTGTTCTATGAGGGATTCAACCCCTCCCAGACTTTCAGCCAGGGAAAACACCTTCACCCTTTCAAGAAACTTCTTGGCAGCATCCAGTCCCCCCTGGATAAAAAAAGTGACGATCCCTCCAAAGCCGGACATCTGTCTGCACGCCAGCTTGTGATCCGGGTGGGATTCGAGGCCCGGATAAATGGTTCGTTTGACCTTTGGATGATTTTCCAAAAACTGTGCGATCTTGATCGCATTGGCTTCATGCCTTTCCATCCGGACCGCGAGGGTTTTAATTCCGCGCAGAACGAGGAAACAGTCGAAAGGGCCCGGCACGGCGCCCACGGCATTCTGAAGAAACTGAAGTTTGTCATAAAGCTCCGGATCATTGGTTATCACAGCCCCGCCGACAACATCGCTGTGGCCATTGAGATATTTGGTCGTGCTGTGCATGACGATGTCAGCCCCCAGATTCAGCGGTTTTTGAAAATACGGGGTGGCGAATGTATTATCGACAACCAGGATGATATTATTTTTTTTCGTAATGCCGGCAAGCGCTTCGATGTCGATAACTTTTAACAGGGGATTGGATGGACTCTCCAGCCACAATAGCTTCGTGTTGGGTTTGATAAATTGCTCCAAACTCTGCGCTCTGGTTAAATCAGCGTAGTCAAAGTCGATTTGATATCTTCTCAGCACTTTGTCGAAAAAACGATAGGTGCCGCCGTACACATCATCACAACAAACGATATGATCCCCGCTGCCGAGCAGCTGGGCAATGGAGGCGGTCGCTGACATGCCGGATGAAAAGGCAAGTCCATAGCGTCCGTCTTCCAGAGATGCGATATTTTCTTCCAGCGCTTT
>JAUYIZ010000097.1 GCA_030688615.1 Desulfobacterales bacterium
AGCGTCCGAGCCAACGACAGCGTCACCCGGAGCCGGCTTTTTCGGCGATCGGGTGGACGCACTTGTTATGCCTTACCATACCCAAACGAGATTATCGTCAGCCATGAATTTTATAACGTCCATCACATCCGTCCAAAATAGATTTTAGGAATTGAAAAGGGTGCACACAATCAGGTAATATTCTTTCGCCAAAGAAAAAAACCTGATGAATAGATTTAGCAGCATTTTTGGTCAAATTCTACACCTATTTTCGAAACGTGAGTTCTTTGAAACGGTTTGTGAAACCAAGGCCGAGCGAGGCGCCAAAGGTTTCAGTTGCTGGGATCAATTTGTCGCCATGTTGTTTTGCCAACTGGGACAGGCCCATTCTTTGAGAGAAATCTGCGGTGGCCTGGCCAGTTGTTTCGGTAAAGCGAAGCACCTGGGTATTAAAGCGGCTCCTAAACGATCGACACTGTCCTATGCTAATGCGCATCGGCCGTGGCAGCTATATGAGAAGACATTTTATTTGCTCCTGGGTAAATGCCAGCAATTGGACTTTGGCAAGCGCCGGTTCCGGTTCAAAAACAAGCTCTTCAGCTTGGATGCCACGGTCATTGAGCTTTGTGCCAGCCTCTTTGATTGGGCCAAGTTCCGACAAACCAAAGGAGCTGTGAAGCTCCATTTGCTGCTGGACCACGATGGTTATCTGCCGGTATTTGCCCATATCACCGACGGTAAGACCCATGAGGTGAAGGTTGCCCGTACCATGCGCTTTCCTGCCGGGTCGATTGTGGCAATGGATAGGGCGTATATCGATTACGAGCTCTTTTGGAACTGGACCGGCGATGGTGTTTACTTTGTTACTCGGCAGAAAGATAATGCCCATTATCGGGTCCTGGAAGAAAGACCCATTCCCAGGAACGGAAACATCCTGAGAGATCAGATCATCGAACTCGGAGGGTTTTATTCGCAGCAGAAGTATCCCGGCGTATTGCGACGATTGGAGGTTTGGGACGAGGAAAACGAAAGGACCATCGTGCTTTTGACCAATCACATGACGTTTGGTGCAACGACGATCGCCGCCATATACAAAGACCGCTGGCAAATAGAGATCTTTTTTAAGGTCATCAAACAAAATCTGCGGATCAAGACCTTTGTGGGAACGTCTCAGAACGCACTATTGACCCAGATTTGGACAGCATTAATTGCCATTCTGATACTGAAGTACCTGAAGTTCCGATCGAGCTTTCTGTGGTCCCTGTCAAATCTGGTGGCGATGCTGAGATACAATCTGCTTACTTACAGGGATCTATGGAGTTGGATCGATCATCCATTTGAACCGCCACCCATTGCGGTCACGGTAGAGCAACTATCACTGAATTGGACAGCATAGTAGCCGAGGGGTAAAAAAAGGGGCAACCTGATTTTCAAAGAACAAAAATATCCGTCCAAAAGCCTGATTTTACGGGAGGCCTTAAGCGAAATTTAAGTTATCTTGGACAGCAGTGTCACATTATTATAATTTTACACTGTAAATTCTTGCAAGAATTTACAAATGCATTTTGCAATTGAAATAATTTGTAGAGGGTGGTGGTATGAAAAAAGTCAAATATTTCAGATGCCTATTAACAGAGGACGAGGATTCAGTGTTAAAGATATTAGCACAAAATGTGGGTTTATCAAACTCAGATTTTATAAGCATGCTGGTAAAGCAGGATGCAAAAAAGCGGGGCTTGTTGTCACGACCTGGCAAGTATGTGATGATTGGCGAGGGCGGTGGCCGGTTGGGAAAGTAACTTCAGCCTGGCTCAATTTAACTGCCGTAATAATCCCGCATTCCCGGTTTAATGTAACGAGGTTGGTGGCGCAATACCCATCGCCTCATAAAGTTCGATCTGTTTCTTCGTTACTTCGCCCACGCGCAGTTCATGGCCCGGATGCTCGAAGCATTCAATGACGTCAATTTCATCAAGAAGCTCATGCATCGTATACTTTTTGGAAAGATTCCCGTCCTGCATCTTCTTTTTGAGATATGACAGATAAATCAAAGCGATAAATTCCACGAACAGCTTGCCGTCCAGGCTTTGATCGGAAGAAACCGCAGTACGATTGAAATTCAGCCGTTCTTTCAGATTACCGAATGCCTTTTCAACAAGATCCTTGTTCCGGTATATTTCCAGAGCCGCGATAGCTTCCCTGACTTCATTGCTGAGCAGAACAAAGTACCCGTAACCTCTCCTTGCCTCGGCAATAGCATCCTCTCTGGCCGCAACCTTTGTCCCCCTTACCGGAGTGGTCTTGATATCAAAATATTTGGCGTACAGCTTGTCGTGTTCAGGATTGTTTTTACCACTTTCCAATTCCGCCTGAAGCCGGCAAAGCAGGGCGTTGAGGTTCTTTTCATCCTCCAATGCCTTTTCACCGTTAAAATAAAGGTGCAGATACATCCGGCGCTTCCCCTTCAGGGTATCGCACTTGTAAGGCCGTTCCTGTGAATAGTCCCAATCTATTTTCGTGGTATAGGCATAAAGATCATGCTTCTGATTGTAGTTTGTCCATGTACGGATGGAATCACGAACTTTGTCAAGCTCTGTCTTCACGAACTTCAATGACGTCTTCGCGGCAATCAGGAATTTGAGGTGGTTTTGGTACAGGTCGTTGATGTTTGCCTCACTGTAGAATCCCCTGTCCATGACCAGTTTGATCTTGTCGTAACCAAAGAAATCAATGTCCGCCAGGAGGTTCTTCACTGTCTTTACGTCGGGGATGTTCCCCGCCAGCTTACGGTAATAAAAAGGCAGGTTGGATTCCTCGCCGAACAATAGCGCGAGATTGATCTGCGGCAGCGGGTCATGGTCTTTGTTCATCCCATATCTGACCTGACTTAAGCACCTGGAATAGCTCGATATGGAAGTCGTGTCATAAGCCCAATATTCATTCTCGACTCGCCGCTTCCCCTGTAGTCGAAAGAAACGATCCTTGGCGTCTTCGGAGATAGATGCAAACAATTCACTGCTCCTCTGGGAAGGGATGTTCTTACTGTAAGGATGTTTATGCGTGGCTGCCCATTTGGGAAAACGACTCAAAGGGTTTTTGTCCTCCATGATGAGGTAGTATGCCGTGGACAATATCTGTTTGTAATTATCGGGGAAACACTTTTTCAAATCGGCGATAATCCCGAGGTTCTCGCCGATAGTGTCAAAGAGGTATGCCGCCCCGTAGAAGCTGCGGGCCGCATTCTCTATAGGAACTGGACCTCTTTTATGGAGATTATCTTGATCGCCGGAATCACCAGCAGCCCCCCTTTTTCTGGTCGGTATGATTTCTTTTGTCTCGGGATCTACTCTTCCTATGCATCTGCGTTTGGCACGGGATTGCTTCTTTTCTTTATCCCAGTAAGATAGCGACTCATAAGCATAAGTGATTCCCGTCTGCTTGCTGGTCTGGTAAACGACTGCCGCCATAGAGCATCCCTCCCTTCATCGTTACAATTACGCTAACATGTAACGATGCACATGTCAAGAGGAAATGCTCTGATGTGCAAATATTTATTATGTTTTTATGTGATCCATCGTTACATTACTCCGGGAAGGCAGGATGTCACTGTTGCTCCAATGAACACAAAGCTGTCAACAGTTGGTGCTGCACTTGCGTCTTTTGAAAACAGTGAAATTCAAGTATGCTATGCCCAAGCCGACTATTATAATTATCACGGATACTCGCTG
>JAUYIZ010000114.1 GCA_030688615.1 Desulfobacterales bacterium
TGTTTTTCTTCTGCATTCCAGATTTTTAAGGCGCAGATTTTTCAATTTGAGAAAATTTAAAAATTCCGGCAATTCGGACTCCATTTGCGTAAGCGCGATTAAACCTTTCTCATTGCTGGCGTCCCACTGAATCGGGAACAATGCGTTGGTATTCAACAAATCCGGGGCGGGGCAAGGCTGCTCTAATGTAAATTCAATGATCTTCTTGCTGTGATCATTATCCAGCAACTGTTTGAGAGTGCCTTCTTTGAGAATGCAGCCCTGATCGATGATAATAATATAGTCGCAAAGGTGTTCGGCCTCTTCCATGTAATGGGTGGTGAGGATGAGCGAGGTTTGCGAGCTTTCCTTTAAATAGAGCAGAATCGACCAGATTTCCCGCCGGGCGTTAGGATCCAGGCCGGTGGTCGGCTCATCCAGCAGCAGAATTCTGGGACGGTTGAGCAGCGCGATTCCCAGGGCCAGCCGCTGGCGCTGACCGCCGGAGAGATTGCCCACATAAGATTTCCGTTTTTCTCCCAGCCCGACGGTTTCGATGATTTCGGCAACCCGCTGCCGGTCAAGCTGATAAAAACTGGCAAAGAGCCGCAGCGTTTCCCGGACCGTCAATTTGTTGATAAAGTGCGTTTCCTGCAGCGAGAGGCCGATCATCCGATGGAGGGTCTCTTCATTGCCTTTCCACTTTTCCCCCATGATCAGGATTTCACCGCTGTCCGGTTGCTGAATGCCTTCGATCATCTCCACCAGGGTTGTCTTGCCCGCGCCGTTGGGGCCGAGCAGCGCCACGAACTGACCCTGATCAATACGCATGTCAACGCCCTTGACGGCCTGAACCGCCTTGAAGGATTTATATACCGCGTTGACTTTGATGACCGGATCTGTGCTGGTGTGGGGTGTACGGTTCTGGTTCATTTTCCGACAGGTGCGACGCAGGTTTCCCCGCGATATTTTGTGGATACCGTCCCGTCGGTTATGGGAATGTTGGCATCGATGGTCGGTTCCCGGAAATAGAAGCGCAGTTTGGGATATGGCATCGCCGTTTCCTTTTCATCGGGTCCGCGGCATATAAAGATGGAATATTCCCCGTCCCGCCATGGACGGGACGGGGAATGTGCTCGCGGTTGCGGTTCATCTGCCGATCAGGGGGCCGAAGATTTCCTTGGCCAGCGCCAGGTATTTCTTCTGGTCCTCGTTTATCCATTTCTCCATGGTGTTGGCGGCCACAAAGTATTTCTCTCCGGGCTTTCTCATATTTGCGGGGCTGACGATTCCATCTGTGGGAATGTCATTTCTGGCAGACATGTATTTTGTTGCCCTCTGGGCAAAATTCTGTCCGTCTCTGCTGAGAAGCCAATTGACAAACACCTTGGCGGCGTTCGGATGCGGCGCCTTGGCCGCTATGCCCACGACTCCGGCATCATAACTCAAGTAGGCGCCTTCCTGCAGGATTACATAATCAATATGCGCGCCGGCGTTTAACATTTCAGCAATGGGGCCGCCTTCCACCGAAACAGCCACGGCGTATTTCCCCCTGGCAAGCCACTCTGCCATTTGCCGCAGATTCCTGGACAATGCCAGATCCTGTGTGGCCACCAGCTGGCGAAAGTAATTCTCGTCGGTTAACTTATGCAGGATGTTGGTGGAAAAACCGTTGAAGCCGCTGCCGAAAATACTGGGGTCGCTCCAGACAATCTTTCCCTTGTATTGGGGTTTTAAAAGGTCCTGCCACGATTGGATTTCCCCCGGCTTTACCAGATCGGTGTTGATCGTTATATCGCGATTCGGGTAGGCATAAAACGATAATAAATGTTTGGCATCATCTACCCACGGAAGCCGGTCCAGCGTGTACCAGAGCTTGGTGTCAATGACTTCCGGCAGAATCAGTTTATTGTCCATCGGCTCGGTCACGCCCATTTTCTTGACGGTGAACATCGGATTGCTTCCGCTGAGCACGACATCGGCAAGATTGGCCCCGGTCCTTACTTCCGTGCGGAGCTTCTCGGTCATCTGGGCGCCCCTGCCGGTGGTAACCTCGACTTCTATGCCGAACTTTTTGGTGAAACTGGACGCCTCTTTTCTCACCGCCGGGGCCAGCAGGCTGACATACACCGACACCTTGCCTTCTTTTTTCCCGGCCTCCAGCGTCTTCTGCCATTCGGCCTCCGATTGCGCTTCCGCCTTCATGGAACCTATTACCGTGGCGGCGGCAGAAATCGCCAAAATCAATACGATGAAATATTTTCCGGCTGATTTATTCATGTGCTGATCCTCCTTGGACTGATGTGAGGAAATCGGTTTCCTCATTGTTTATTTCACCAACGGTGTGAAAACCTCCTTGGTTTTCTCAAACTGCTGGGGTTGTTGCAGTATAAACTCCTCCGAATCCCCGATGACATATTTCATGCCGGGCTGCGGGATGCTCTCGGGAAGCATTCCTTCCGTGGATACATCCAGCCGCGCGCTGGGCTGTCCGAAGGCTTGGGAAAATACGGTCTGCCCCTCTTTGGTTAACAGCCAGTTGATGAAAATTTTTGTGGCATTGGGATGGGGGGCATTTCGTAACAGCGCCATGCTTCCGCTGCTGGAAGTAATATGTATCCCCTCTACGGGAATAAAGGCTTTCAAGGGTGCCCCCGCTCGCTGGAACTGGGTCACGATCGCTGTCTGCGGCGCCAGAGCTATGGGATATTTCCCCCGGGAAGTCCATTCAACGATCAGGCGGCTGTTTGCGCTGATGTCCACCTGCCGGGCCAGTTGCTTCACATAGTCCCAACCCATGATTTCCCCGAGGACCGGTGCCAGTTTTCCTCCAAAACCCGGTCTTGTGGGGTCGTGAAGGATTATTTTTCCCTTCCATTTCGGCTCGAGCAGGTTGTTCCAGGATTTCACCTCCTCGTAGGTTACCAGGTCTGTATTGATGACCACCGGAGGCGGCGCTGCCACCACAAAGCCCAGGTTGGTGCGGTCTTTGTCCAGCCAGCGCAGCGCGCCGTTCCACCAGGTTTTGCTGATGATCTGCGGATCGGTAAGCTCGGGCAGCAAAAGCTGGGGTTCCAGGGCTGCCAGGGCACCTGCCGGTTTCAGACTGACCAGGATACTGGTATTGCCGCCCATGTAGAGGTCCGAAACAAACAAACCGGCTTTCTGCTCGTTGATTATCCGGGTGGCGCCGGCGCCGCCGGGCATGGTAATGAACTCAACGGCCACGGCGTATTTGTTGCCGAAAGCCTTTGCCAGTGATTTACCCACAGCGCCCCCGGCAGATGTCATGATAACCAGCTTTCCTTCTTTCTGCGCTGCATCAAGTGTCTTGTCCCATTCCTTTTCCCAGTTTGGTTTTTCCACAGCGGGTGAGGAAGAAACTCCGGGTGAAGAGCATATGAATAAGAAGAAAAATAGTACCGTTAAAAAAGAAATCGTTCCTGAAATTTTTATTCTCATGGGATACTCCTTTCATTTATCGATTTTCATTGAAGCTGCCTGCTTTCAGCAGGGATATCGGCGGGCACCTCAAGCATCAATTCGGCCACGGCATCGCCCAAGGTCCGATCAGCCTTCTTTCACATGGGCGAAGGTATGAGCGCCAATTCTGTGAATTTATTATTGCGCGAGCCCTAAGGAGCCTGTCGAAGAAGAATCTGCTGACCGATTTTAAGTTTAGCGCCCCGCAGATTGTTGAGTTTTTGAAGCGTGGCCAGCGGAACCTGAAACCGTCTGGCTATTTTCCATAGACTGTCGCCGGATTTCACCTCATAGAAACGAGGCCCTTCCTTGGACTTTGCCGCTTCGGCCCCGGCCTGTCCCACCGCCGCTTTGCCCCTCAAACGGGCAGCTTCCTGCTTCTGCTCCTTTAATTCATTCTTGAGGGCGTTATTTTCATCTATCAGGGAAGCAACATTGGCCTGTAAATTTTTCAGTTCCCTTTTCAAATTTTCGCGCTCAGAAATCACGGTCTGATAATCCGAGTTCGATACGCCTCCACAACCGCCAAGCCAGACCATCACGACGGCCAATAGCGATAAAATAATTGATTTACGCATGGATTCTCCTCCCTCCGGCAATCGCCGCGATATCTTCTTGGCCCATTTTCATTGCGGCCCGATCAAAATAGCAAAATAACAATCATCTGCCGCTCAGCGGTCCGAAGATCTCCTTGGCCAGTGCAAGAAATTTTTTCTGTTCCCCTTCCAGCCATTTCTCCATGCTGTTGGCGGCAACAAAGTATCTCTCCCCGGGTATCCTCCTGTTTTCAGGGTTGACCTCTTCGGTGGAGATATCATTCCTGGCAGACATATATTTCATTGCCTTCTGGGCAAAAGCCTGCCCGTCTTTATTGAGAAGCCAGTTGACGAACACCTTGGCGGCATTCGGATGCGGCGCCTGGGCCGCCATGCCTACGATTCCGCCGCCATAACTCAAGTAGGTACCTTCCTTCACGGTTACATGAGCAATATGTGCGCCGGCATTCAGCATGGCAGCTATCGGAGGGCCGGGCACCGAAACAGACACAGCGTATTTCCCCTTGGCAAGCCACTCTGCCATTTGACGCTGGTCCCTGGATAATGTAACGCCCTGGGTGCCCACCAGCTGGCGATAGTAATTCTCGTCGGTCACATTATTCATAATATTGGTGCTTAAACCATTAAAGCCGCTTCCGGCGACACTGGGGTCGTTCCATACAATCTTTCCTTTATATTGGGGTTTCAGAAGGTCCTGCCACGATTGGATTTCCCCCTGTTTTACCAGGTCCGTGTTGATGGCTATATCGCGAGTCGGATAGGCAAGAAAAGGGAATAAATGTCTGTCATCGTCCATCCACGGAAGACGGTCCAGGGTGTACCAGAGCTTCGGGTCGGTGACTTCCGGCAGTATCAGTTTATTGTCCATAGGCTCTGTTATCCCCATTTTCTTGTAACTTAAGATGCTGTTGCCTCCTGCCATTACAACATCGGCAAGATGCATTCCGGCTGTTTTTTCCCTGCGGAGCCTTTGCCCCAATTGCGAACCCCGGCCGGAAGTGATCTCCAGTTCTATGCCGAACTTTTTTCCGAAAACAGGCGCATGTTTTCTCAATACAGACCCCATGTCAGAGCCATACACCGTCACCTTACCTTCTTTTTTCCCGGCCTCCAGCGTCTTCTGCCATTGCGCCTCCCATTGCGCTTCCGCCCTGATGTAGCCCATTAACGTGGCGGCGAAGGAAATCGCCAGAATGATTACGATGAAATATTTTCCGCCTGATTTATTCATATGCTGATCCTCCTGGGTTGGATATGAGAAAACCGGTTTCCCTATTCAAAAAACCAAAGCGCAAATGCATCTTTCTTGCCACAGTTTCGGGTCAAATAAGGTCAAAATCAGGTGCAGGTTGAGGACGAATCGATTCATAGCATAGTCAAGCTGAAACAGCAAGATAATGAAACGGTAAAGAGGGTCAAATCCCGGGATCACGCCAAAATCAGAAAAACCTGGGAGGGCAAGAAGATAAGGTCGGAGAGAGCAACCGCAACCTATGGGAGACGGGACAAAAAAGGGCGCAGCATACAGGCTGCGCCCTTTCGTGCAGAAATGCTGGTGATGGCTACCTCTTCTGCCTCCGCCTGAAGCCTGCAAGGCCGATTAGGCTGGAACCCAGCAAAAGCATGATCGCCGGCTCGGGCACTGCCTGAGCCGGAGGATTGTTGACGAAAGATTCGCTTCCGCCATTGGCAAAACCCTGGACATGAATGCCGATCCTTAAGGCCCCGGTCCCAAGGGCGGCTATGGTGTCGCTGAGATCTTTCCCGGCCAGCAGGCCAAATATTACCCCCAGGGATTCGCCCGGATTTACGCCATTGGGCTGAACCGAAGAATCAGAATCAGCTGAAAACCCTTTGGTGGTTTCAAAAGGTGGGGAGGCATTATTTGCGGCAGGAAGATTTTTCGGTTTTGCCCATTGCGTAAATTTGACCCCGGGGTCCCCATTGTTCTGATCAGCATCTATTAAACCAGCCAAGTTGTCAAACAGAGTACCGTCATCAAAATAGACATCGGTAATGGAAGAGGCTTGCGGGCCTGCGTTTAAAAAAGTAAAGAGAACCTGATTACTACCATAATCTGTAACGTCTACAGAAAGTTGCGCTTCCCCTGTTGCCGCGTTCACAGCATTGTTGGCTGAAATATTATAAAATCCATACGAATACGAAAAGGCTTGCTCAGGCAACTGGGTAAATACCAGTAACAGGGCTGATAACATACTTATCGAAAAAAACCTCGCTTTCATACTTTTTCTCCCCAATAACACGCCGATTATGTTTTACATCCAGTTTATTTTCATTCCAGTCTCAGGATGAGCTGGCAGGGTCCCGGACGCAATAATCCATACATCGTTGAGTATAAGCAAAAATTGTGCCCATTTATACACAGATGTGGCAATGATATAGTTTTCAGGCAGTTATTCAATTTTGATCCGAAAACAAGCACGCAAACTCACAGGAAAATTATGTAATTGTGGTGTGAATTACAAAAACTATTACATTATTTACATAGCAGTGTCCAAACTCCATACCCGGCATGAACCCGCGACCACATGTTCTTTCGGCTGTCCCGGGGCTGTCGGTTTTGAAGGCCGGTTTTGTGGGAAATTCCTGCAACACGACCGAAATAACTGGTTATTGAATTTTTTTAACTTAATTCTTTTTTAACTTAATTCTTGACAACCTTTTCAAATCTGATAAAAAACTTGGTAGGTTGAGAAGCCCGATTCGCTTTATCCTCAAAGAGAACTCGATGAAAAAGTCCGAACTTTCAAGAGATTATAAATTCAATCCGGAGGAAAAACGCAATGGCAAAAATAGAAATTGATGAATTTTTGAAATTCGTGAGAGAGCGGCGGACGATTCGAAACTTTAAAACCGACCCGGTGCCGGATGACACAGTTGAGAAGATACTGGAGGCCGCCCGGTGGGCGCCGTCGGGGGCCAACGCACAGCCATGGGAATTCATTGTGGTCAAAGACCCGCAAACCCGGCTGAAGATCGCTACCCTCTATGCCGACTATTGGCGCGCCATTTACGATATCGAAAAATCCCGCGTTGAAGATCTTAAACACCAGGGTTTTACA
Source organism: Desulfobacterales bacterium (assembly GCA_030688615.1). Classification (GTDB taxonomy): domain Bacteria; phylum Desulfobacterota; class Desulfobacteria; order Desulfobacterales; family JAUYIZ01; genus JAUYIZ01. The sequence goes on from JAUYIZ010000114.1 coordinate 7,103, forward strand.
ACCTTGCCCACGGGCACGCCGGGCTTTGTCAATGCCCCGGTTTTCATCGTAGTCTGTGCCGATCCCAGAACCTACCTGGCCACGGTCCTGATCGCTTACCTCTGCGACGGGGAAGGGGGGCCTAAGGCAACTTATCTGAAAAATGTCGCCAACGCCACGACACTGCTGCACCTTGCCACGGCCGCCTGTGGTCTGGCATCCCAGTGGGTCAGCGTTGACCGCAGCTGGGAGGGAAAACTCAAATCCCTTTTGGGCGTGCCCCATGAACTGGAGATCCATACCATAGTTCCCATCGGGCGTCCTGCTTACAAGCGACCGGGGGTTTACCGGAGGAAACTCAAAGAAATAGTCCACCACGAACAATATGATATCTCTCGATTTCGATCCGAGGAGGATATCGTTGCATACGTTCGCCAGCTTCGAAAAACTTCCAGGCCCAATTACAAGAGGCCTTCCGGGGATACCTGGGCATAGGGCTCACGCAAAAATAACAGGATAAATCAAGGAGGTGGCGGGTATGAACAAAATAAATACGAAGACGATCGTTCTCAGGATTTTTCTGGCTCTTTCCTTCATGTTTTTGTTGCAGGCCTCATTAACCGCGGTGACCGCATCCGGCGCTGAATCGGACTGGGACAGCATCGTAGCCAAAGCCAAGCAGGAGGGTAAACTGGTTGTTTCTGCCTCCCATACCCCCGCCGTGCGCCAGGCTACCACCACGGCCTTCAAAGCCGCCTACGGCATCGACATCGAATACATGGGCGGCGGCAAAGGCTCCGAGCTGGGCAGGAAATTACTGGCTGAGCGCCAGGCCGGCATGTACCTCCAGGATGTATACATCGGCGGCACCACCACCATTCTGACCGCCCTGAAACCGGCAGGCGCCCTGGACCCGCTGGAGCCTATGCTGCTGCTGCCCGAGGTGCGTGACAAAAAGCTCTGGATCGGCGGCGACTATCTGTGGTCGGACAGGGATAAAAAGGTAATCGTCATTCTGATGTCACCGAGCGCCGGTCAGAGCATCATCGTCAACACTACGATGGTCAATCCGGGGGAAATCAAGGTTTATGACGATTTTCTGAATCCCAAATGGAAGGACAAGATCGTCATGAACGACCCTACGGTACAGGGTCCGGGGCTCCGTTTTGTCGGCGCCGGGGCCACGAAGATCAAGAGTTGGGATTTCATGAAGGAACTGGCCAAGCAGAACCCGGCAATTAACCGGAATCAGAGACTTCAGGTAGAATGGGTTGCCAGGGGCAAGTACGCCATCGGCCTGGGCATGGAACCGAATCTGATCACGGAATTCATCAAAGCCGGCGCGCTCATTGAGGAAGTTCTGCCTGAAGACGACCATAACGCTTCCGCAGGACCGAACGATCTGTGCGTTATCAACAGGGCGGCGCATCCCAACGCCGCGAAGGTATTTGTCAACTGGGTTCTGAGCAGAGAGGGGCAGACTGTTTTGAGCCTGGCCAGCGGCATAGGCAGCGTCAAGACGAACGCGTCCACCGATCATTTGAGGCCGGTGCGGCGGCTCAACCCGGCCAAAAAATATTTCATTATTGACCACGAGGACTATATCTTGAAAGAAAAGGGCTTAACAGTTAACGCCAAGGAAATCTTCGGCAGCCTTATGAAGTAGTTTCCATCCATAAATGGCCCTTTTCCGCAATCTCGGCGTCAATCTTCGGAATCGCTTGTGCGACGTACCTTCGTACGTCTCCGCGCAATTCCTTGATTTCCTTGACCTTGCGAAAAATTGCTCATTTATGAATTGGAAAC
>JAUYIZ010000115.1 GCA_030688615.1 Desulfobacterales bacterium
GTTTCCAATTCATAAATGAGCAATTTTTCGCAAGGTCAAGGAAATCAAGGAATTGCGCGGAGACGTACGAAGGTACGTCGCACAAGCGATTCCGAAGATTGACGCCGAGATTGCGGAAAAGGGCCATTTATGGATGGAAACAAGATAATTATGGAAAAACCGGTCCGGCTCAGCATCGTAATCCCCTGCTTCAATGAAGGAAAAACCCTCCAGAGATGTGTCGAAAGGACCCTTTGCATTGCCGATAAGCACCTGACGCTGGAAATTATCATTATAGACGACGGATCCACGGATCAAAGCCTCTCGGTTGCCGGACACCTGGCAATAAAATATCCCCAGGTATCTGTGATCCGGCATAAAATAAATCTCGGCAAAGGCGCTGCCCTGCGCTCCGGCTTTCAGAAAGCTGCCGGTGATTACGTCGCCGTACAGGATGCGGACCTGGAATACAACCCCGCGGAGTTAAAAAAACTGCTGACGCCTTTATTGGAAGACCATGCCGATGTGGTCCTGGGGTCCAGATTTTTATCGCCGGATCCCCATCGCGTGCTCTATTTCTGGCATTATGCCGGCAACCGTTTTTTAACATTAGTATCCAACATGATGACGGACTTGAACCTGACGGATATGGAAACCTGTTACAAGGTTTTCCGCCGGGATGTCCTGGAACGTATAACCATAGAAGAAAACGGTTTTGGTTTTGAGGCTGAAATCGTTGCCAAAGTCGCACACCTGCGCCTGCGAATCTACGAAATGGGAATATCCTATTACGGCCGCACCTATGAAGAAGGGAAAAAAATCGGCTTCAAAGACGGGCTCTGGACCCTGTACTGCATCTTTCGATATAATGCCCCCAGAGCGCCGCTGCCGGTTCAGCTGCTGATCTACTTTTTTATCGGCGGCGCAGCCGCGGCAGTGAATCTGACGCTGTTCCTGTGGATGTCCTACGGGGGCTGGCGCGTCATTCCAGCCGCTGCGGGCGCCTTTCTCGCGGCGGCGGCCGCCAACTACCTGCTGTGTGTCCTTCTTCTGTTTAGACACCGTGCCAGGTGGAAATCAGGCGCCGAGGTCCTCTGCTATATTTTGATCGTGGGGATTGTCGGCGCCTTGGATGCCGCAACCACGCATTTTTTTATCGAAAGTGGAATTTCGCCCTGGGTTTCCAAGCTGATCGCCAGCTTCCTGGGGTTTGTCTGGAATTTTCTGGGAAGGCGTTTTTTCGTGTTTCCGGAACCCCCGAGCGGGCCCTGGAAGCCCCAGGTCGGGAAATAACTCAAAGCTTGATGGCTTGGTAAAAAGTCTCCCGCCTTTGGCGGGACGTTGCGCTTCATGTCGCTGTCGCTGCGGCGTACGCTAAGTACGCCTCACGACACAACATTCGCGCGCCTTGAAACTTTATTATTATTTTTTACGAAGCCATCCCGATTTTTACTTTTTGCGAGGCCATCAAAGCTTGACTCAAAGCTTGACAAGGGCAGTTTAATTGCTTAATAGTTTGATCCTGAGCCCTGTTCATGCAGACAGTTTTGCCTGATTTTTCCTCTCAGAAAATCAGGCAAAAAATTAATCTGTCTCAATCAACTCAGCGTGCTCAAGCGAAGCGGGCGAGAGATATAAATATCCGGCTCTAGAGGGCCCGGCTTTGGTTATCCCCTGAGGGGATTTGCTGGGTTGGAAGTTCATTATATGATTGAAATTACAAATATCAAATTACAAATACCAAACAATTTCCAATGACCCAAATTCGAAAATCCAAACGATGTCTCGTCCTGGAAGATTTGGGTCATTGAATATTGTAATTTGAGATTTGTTTGTAATTTGGTGCTTGGAATTTGTAATTTTAGACATAAAAGACCAAGGCAGAGCCATCTATCCCTGACCTGGCCCAAAGGACCAGGTATTTATGATTGAATAAAATTATAATATGGTTACAAAAAATACAAAAGTTCGGGCTGTCGGACTTCTCTCCGGGGGGTTGGACAGCACCCTGGCCACCCGGCTGATGCTGGATCAGGGGATCGAAGTTTTCGCGGTCAATTTTACATCCCCGTTCTGTACCTGCACGCCCAAAAGCGCTGGGTGCCCTGCGGTGGTTACCGCCATTTCCCAGCTCGGAGATATCCCCCTGAAACGGATCCGGATGGGAAGCGACTACCTTGAAATCGTAAAAAAACCGAAATTCGGTTATGGCGCCGGCATGAATCCGTGTATTGATTGCCGCATCCTTAAAATTAAAAAAGCCGGTGAATACATGCACAAGATCGGTGCATCCTTTCTTTTCACCGGCGAGGTCCTGGGCCAGCGCCCCATGTCCCAGCATCGGCGCGCAGTCGACATTATTAATCGTGAATCCGGCCTCAAAGACTACATCCTGAGACCCCTGTCCGCAGCTCATTTTGAGCCCACCGTTCCGGAACAAAAAGGATGGGTGGACAGAAGCCGCCTGCTGGGAATATCCGGACGTTCCAGAAAACCGCAGATTTTGCTTGCATCCCGGAATAATATCACGGATTATCCGTGCCCGGCCGGCGGATGCCTGTTGACCGTGAAAAATTTTGCGGAACGCATGCGGGATTACTTCGCCTTTACCGATCATCCCTCTTTAAAAGACGTTGAACTGCTCAAGGTGGGGAGGCATTTTCGCCTTCAAAACCATGACAAGGTCATTGTCGCCCGTGATGAAATGGAAGGCCAGCGCCTTGAAAGCCTGCACGGCAAAGACGATCACCTGCTTGTCCCCTTTGATTTTGCGGGCCCGACGGTTTATCTGTGCGGCAGCGGGATTCAGGCGGCAGCCGAAAAAATGGTGCACTTTACCAAGCAGGCCCTCGATGAAAATCACCGGGACATCCACCGCTGCGGCCGGGAAAGTAAAACCGTCAGGCTTCACGGACTGTTGTCCGGACAGGCAGGCATTTCTCAAAAACTTATTGTAAACCCGGCGCCCCCCTCACCCAAACCCTTCCCCCCGGAAGGAGAAAGGACCGGCTGAAGGGAACGGTGATTTGATGTCCGAAAGCCGTAAAAAAGTTATGGTGGGGCTCAGTGGCGGCGTTGACTCTTCGGTCGCCGCCTATCTGCTCAAAGACCGCGGGTATGATGTGGTCGGGACCACTATGGAAATTTTTAACGCCGATTTGCCCCTTCATGCGTCCCAAAAGGATGCGTGTTACGGCCCCGGAGAAAAGGAAGACGTGGCCGCAGCGGGATCGGTTTGCCGCCAGTTGAAGATTCCGTTTCACACCATTGATGTTAAAAAAGAATATCAAAGTTTTGTTTTGGATTATTTCAGGCGTGAGTACCTTGCCGGAAGGACCCCCAACCCCTGCATCGTCTGCAACCAGAAGGTGAAATTCGGTTTTTTGCTGGAAAAAGCAAGCGCCGCGGGGATCCAGTTTGACGCCTTCGCCACTGGTCATTATGCCCGAGTAGAAAAATCCGGTGAGCATTACCTGCTTAAAAAAGCCGTGGATCCGTTAAAAGACCAGACTTATTTTCTCTACGCCCTCTCCCAGAAACAACTTTCCCGCACCCTGTTTCCCCTGGGCGAACTGAGCAAACAGGAGGTCAGGAAAATCGCCTTTTCCATCGGGCTGGGCACTGCAGGCCGGCCCGAAAGCCAGGACTTTATCGCCGGCGGGGACTACTCCTCTCTTTTCAAACCGGAAGAAATCAGGCCGGGCGATATCGTGGACGAAAAGGGTCAGGTGCTGGGAAGACATCCGGGCATCGTCCATTACACCGTCGGCCAGCGCCGGGGGCTGGGCATCGCATCCGGCCGCCGGTTGTTCGTCCGCCAAATCGATCCGGACCGCAACCGCATCGTTGTCGGTGAAAAAGAAAACCTTTATGCAAAAGGCCTCATCGCCGCGCAGCTTAACCTGATCGGCATTGAAAAGCTTGAGGGTCCCTGCCGGGTAACGGCCAAGATCCGCCTGCGGCATCCGGGCGCCGCCGCCACCGTGTACCCCCATGAGAACGACACGGTTAAAATATGGTTTGAGCGCCCCCAGGAGTCCATTACCCCGGGACAATCGGTGGTTTTTTACCGCGACGATGTCGTTCTGGGAGGCGGCGTCATCCGGGAAGCGCTTTAATCAGGGGCCGGGGTCATATGAGGTTTCAGCACTGCTTTCGGACCGGGTTTTATCATATTTCCCGGACTGGGATTCTGAAAGAAATAAATCCAAACAATCTTTCTAAAGGAGGAAACAATGAAAAAACTGCTTTTTTTAACGGTTGTGGTGACCATCGCCGTGGCCCTGACACTGGGCCCGGGATCAACATCCCGGAACACCCTGCGGGCTGCGGAACCGGCACCCACGGAAATCAAAATCTTTTCGTTTATCAAGGGAACCACCGCGTATGTGTTGAGCTTTGCCCTCACGGAGGTATTAAAAGAGCACAGTTCCTGGCTCCGGGGCAGCGCCATCTCCACCCGCGGTTCGGGTGAAAATATCAAGATGCTGGCCCTGAAACCGGAGTTGAGGGCCACGGGACTCGCCTTTGCGCCGCTGGTGATGCCTTACCGGGCCATGAAGGGCAAGCCGCCTTTCACAAAACCTTGGCCCACCGTGAGGGCGCTCCTGAACTGGTCGGGCGGTTGCTTTGGTCTGGTGACCCTCAATCCGGACATCAAGGCGCCTGTCGACCTTGTCGGCAAAAAGATCGGCATTGACCGAAAAGGGACAGAGGGCAGTTACACCGCTCTGAATATTCTCGAATACGGCCTGGGCATCACGGAAAAAAACGCCTCCCTCCAGCACCTCGGGTGGCAGGAGTCCCAGGACGCCCTCAGGGACGGACTGCTGGATGCCGCCTTCGTTCTGATCGGCGCCACCTCCGGTCCGCCGTGGCTCACGCTTCCCGTCTTCAAGGAACTGCTGGCCGTCAAGCCTCCTTACTTCATTGACATCCCCGAGGAAGCCTTCAAAAAGGCGCGGGAAGGCAGCGGCGACCCCATCACCTGGGTCAAAGTTCCCCCGGGAAAGTTCGGCCCCAACCAGACCAAACCCGTACTCGTGCCTACCACGCCGCTTAACTACTGGGTGGACGCTTCCATGAGCGCAGAGGTGGTAAAGGAAATATTAAGGATGTACGCGGACTATTCAGCGGAGTTTGCAAAATTTCATCCGGCCGGACGTCTGATCAAGGCACAGGAGATTGGACGTATTCCCGTTCCGGAAGAAATGTTCCATCCGGCGGCCGTTGAGTTCTACAAACAGCGGGGAATTCCCATCGGGCTGGAATAGGGAAAAAAGGAAAAGGTTACCTTTCCGCTGCGGACAAGATTGCCTCTTCAATTTTCTTGTAGCCGGTACAGCGGCATAAATTGCCGGATATGCCCCGCTGCACTTCTTCCCGGCTGGGCCGGGGGTTATTTTCAAGCAGCACCTTGGCCGCAAGGATCCACCCGGGCGTGCAGAAACCGCACTGAACGGCATTATGATCCAGGGCCGCCTGCTGCAGCGGGTGCAGTTTTCCACCCGGGCAGAGCCCTTCGATGGTGGTGATCTGTTTTCCCTGGCAGCGTATGGCAAGGGTCATGCAGCCCAGGACCGGTTCTCCGTCGATAATCACCGTGCAGGCGCCGCAGGCCCCGGAATCGCACCCCTTCTTGCTGCCCGTCAGCGCCAGATCATCCCGCAGAACATCCAGCAGGGTTTGATTTGGCGCCACGGCCAGTTCGCAGGCTTCCTGGTTTATATTCAAGGTGATAATGGTCTTCAATTATTGCCTCCTTTGCCGGTTGCTGTTGCCAGGGCCTGACGCACGGCTGATCTGACATAGACCCGGGCCATATTCTTTCGGTATCCGGGTGTATACCCCGAAACATTGTTGATGGGGGCGGCCTTTTTGTAAGCGGCTTCGGCCAGGTGCTCAAGCCGTTCATCGGAAAGTTTCTGCCCGGCCAGTTCACCGGCGGCCTCGACCAGAACCGGCGCCTTGTCAACAGCCGTCATGGCCAGGGAGATATGATCGATTGTCTGGGCATCATTTTTCAGGGCCAGGTGGACGGCCACGCCCAGCAGGGGGTAATCGATGGCCTTGCGAACTCGCATTTTAAGATAGGCGCTGCCGGAATAGGCGGGCTGCGCCGGTACCTGGATTTCTGCAATCAATCGACCGGCTGTTAAGGTTTGGGGCTTTGTCCCGTCACCGGAAAAAAGCTGACCGGCGGCCATGACGGTCTCGGCCCGGGGGCCTGCAATTTTAACTCTGGCATGCAGGGCAAGCAGGACCGGGGCGATATCCCCGCAGTAGGTGGCCCAGCAATTTTTACTGCCCCTGACGGCATGGCAGGCATCGCCCCCCAGTTTATAGCAGGGCCCGGCGGTCTGTCGCAGCATGGGAGGACGGTTGTAGTAAAGGCAGCAGTTGTCCTGGCACAGATTGCCGCCGATGGTTCCCATGGTTTGCAGCTGGATGCTGCCCACATCCAGGGCGGCCCGGGCCAGAACGGGAATTTTTTCTATGATCAACGGGTGGCTTGCCAGATGACGCAGGGTAACCATGGGGCCGATTTTGAGGCCTTCGCTTCCCGCATCCGTGATCTGATCCAGCCCGGGGACCCCGCCTAAATCAACGATGACTTCCGGGGTTTTAAGCCGGTTTTTTAGCGCTATCATGAGATCGGTCCCCCCGGCCACGGGCACTGCCTTTGGACCGTGTGCTTCGAGCACTTCACAGGACTTGCTGAGGGAATCAAATTTAACGTAATCGAAGTTGGGCAGTTTCATGTTTGTCTCCTTTGCTCGCCGGGCACGTCAGCCGCTCACGCAGGCCCTGAAGCGCTGGTTTTTTCCGCCTCGGCCTTTTCTTTCAAGGCTTGTAAAATTTTATCCGGTGTAATAGGAAGGCTCAGGATGCGGACGCCCACGGCATCGTAAATCGCTCCGGAAATGGCCGGCGGCAGGGGCACATTGGCCGTTTCGCCCACGCCTTTGGCGCCGTAGGGGCCGTCCGGGTGAAGATACTCCACCAGAACAGATTCAATATCCGGCACTTCCAGCGCGGTGGGTATTTTATAGTCCAGGAAATTAGGGTTCAAGACTTCGCCGTCTTTGAAGATGTACTCCTCGGAAAAGGCAAACCCAAGCGCCGTGCAGATCCCGCCCTCAATCTGTCCGACACAGTTTGACGGATGTATGGCCCGGCCCACATCATGGGCCGCACAGATTCGTAGAATCTTTACCTCTCCAGTCTCCCGGTTCACCTCCACTTCCACACCGTGGGCCCCAAGCAGCCAGAAAATGTTCTGGGATGAAAAGAATTTGTCGGGACCGTCCACCACGGGAAAATAAAATCCCTTTCCCAGCACCGTGCCACTGGGGCCATAGTGCTTTCTGAGTATTTCGGCAATGGGCACGGCATCCTCGGGAACCCCTTTGACGAATACTTTGCCCCCTTTAATTCTCAGGTCATCCGGATTGGCTTCCATGGTTTCCGCCGCCATCCGGATTATCTGTTCCCTGGCTTCGGCAGCAGCCAGTTTTACGGCATTGCCCATGTGAAAAGTGGACCTGCTGGAGGTGGTGGAGGTGTCAAACGGGGTCACGTCGGTGTCGGGTGTGGCCTTCCGGACCCATGAGAGCGGGATGCCCAATTCTTCGGCAACGATCTGGCACAACACGGTTTCCGACCCCTGTCCGACTTCCGTGGTGCTGCTGAGGATTTCCACGGTGGCATCCTCGTTCACCTTGACAAACGCCGAAGAGCCGGAGGGGGTTTTAACCGATTTCTCCATACAGGCAAATCCCCTGCCCCGGTCCTTGCCCAGGGGCTTGTTCGACCAGTTCATTTTTTCGGCCGCCTTTTTCAGGCATAATTCCAGTCCCTCGGAAAAAAGAATCTGTCCGGAATTATGCCGGTCCCCATCCCGGTAAACGTGCCTTAACCTGAAATCGACCGGGTCCAGTCCCATTTTCTGGGCAATGCCGTTCATGTGGGATTCGTAGGCCCAGGCCACTTGCGATCCGCCGTAGCCCCGCATGGCGCCGGCAACCTGCCGGTTGGTATAGACGCAATAGCTGTCAAGTTTAACGTTGGGGATTCTGTAGGGACCGGCGCTGGTCGCGCCGCTGGCATTGCAGACAATCGGCCCCTTTTCAGCATAAGCGCCCGTGGCCAGGTACAGTTTGACTTCCCGGGCCAGGATCGTCCCGTCATTTTTAACACCGCTTTTTATATACACCACCGAGGGGTGCCTGACCAGGGAGGCATAAAATTCCTCCTCCCGGGTGTACACCACCCGGATGGGGCGGTTTCTGATTTTCCAGGCCAGGACAATGGCGGGTGCTTCCGCTTTTAAGCCCCCCTTGCCGCCAAAGTTACCCCCGATGTAGGGCGCCACGATGACCCTGACATGATTGACAGGTAAATTGAGCGCCCTGGCGATTTCTATGCGGCAGCGATAGGGCGAGTCATTATTGGCCCAAAGTGACATGTGGCCGTCATCATCCACCCGGCAGATTGCGCCATGGGGTTCAATGGAGCAGTGCTGCTGCATGCCGGTGGTGATTTTATCTTCGAAAATGTGATCCGATGCCGCAAAAGCCTTTTCCACATCCCCCGTGCGAATCATAAAATGGTTGCAGATATTTGTGCCCTTAACCGGCTTGATTGCCGGAACATGCCGGTATTTTTCCAGATCTTCATGGATCAGGGGCGCATCGGGCCCGGCCGATTTTTCAGGTTCGAACACCGCAGGCAACGCTTCATAACGGACGTCAATCAGTTCCAGGGCTTTTTCGGCAATGGCCTCATCAACGGCGGCCACGGCCGCCACGCCTTCACCGATATAGCGCACCTTGTTGATGGCCAGAAACGGCTCATCCCAGAGGGACTCGCCGTGCAGATACGGCAGATCCTTGCCGGTGACCACGCCCTTCACACCGGGCAGCGCTTCGGCCCGGGAAATGTCGATACTCAGGATGCGCGCATGGGGATGTTTGCTGCGGAGCACTTTGCCGTAGAGCATGCCCCTAAAGTGCATATCTTCGATGAAAACCGCTCTGCCGGTCACCTTGCTTTTCGCATCCAGCCGGACCGGAGATTTCCCCACGGTTTCAAAGGATTCATTCTCAACTGCAGCTTCGGCGTTCATTCTTCCCCCTTCCGGTAGTTTAAAATTGAACGTTTTGCAAAAATCTCCCGTGTTTTTCAGCTAAATTTAACCCCTTTGTCAAGACATATTTTCCCGGCCTTTCGAATCCGTTCTCGCAATCCTTGACACTTGGGTCATTTTTTGCCACATATGCGCTCATGGACTGTCTATTCTGTAAAATCATAGAAAGGAAAACGCCTGCCCGGATCGTTTACGAGGATGAACAGATCCTGGCCTTTGAAGACACCAATCCCCAGGCGCCGGTGCACATGCTTGTCATACCGAAAAAACATATCGCCACCGCTCTGGATATTAAAGTCGCGGATAACGCGCTCATCGGGCAGATGTTCCAGACGGCAAACAGGATTGCCGGAGAGGAAGGTTTTGCTGAAGACGGATTCAGGCTGGTGATGAACTGCAACCGGCAGGCCGGTCAGAGCGTCTTTCACATTCATCTTCACCTGCTTGCCGGGCGGACCATGCGCTGGCCGCCCGGTTAATCGTTATATATTGCAAAGAGCCCCTTTTCAGTCTGAAAAGGGGCTCTTTTGACCCAAATTCGAAAATCCAAACGATGTCTCGTCCTGGAAAGTTTGGGTCATTTAATATTGGAATTTGAGATTTATTTGTAATTTGGTGCTTGGAATTTGTAATTTTAGACCCTAAACGCCATGGTAGAGCCATCTTTCCCTGACCTGGCCCAAAGGACCGTTTTTTAGGTTTGAATAAAACTGTTGCCGGTTACTCATGTTCTACCTCCCTTGTTTTCTATAACGGTAACTGGCAAAATTATATCCACGGTTTCTAGTAGGCCGCATGGACGGTGGAGTCAGATGAACTCATCCATACCCGTGCCTGCCTCTTTATACCCGCTGCCAGATGCTTTGCTGGGAAGCGTGGCATAATTCTACGATGCGGCTGACTTGCGCATAATGCTCGATGCTTTTTTTCAGACTTCTGAAAATCGCTTCCTTGTCGATAATATTTTGAAGAATGCCGATGTCTTTTTTCTTTCCGATACGCCCGATCCCCCGAACGACCAGCCGGAGCTGGTTCAAAAGAGACGGCAAATTGACCCGGGCCTTGCCCTGTGTGTAAAAGTAGGCATCGGGATTACCATACAGCATGAGCGCATTACGCTGGATGAATTCGGCATTCTGGCCACCGATGAGCGTCAGGAAAATATACAGTTCTTTTTCCAGGCAAAACATGAAATGCAGGGGCATGTGGGCTGAAACGCCCTGCCCCGATTCGAGCGCTTCCATGATAACTTTTCGAATGGACTGGATTTTCTTGTAAAATGAGTCCGGATCCCTATCGGTCATTTCCGCCGCCAAACGGGCCGCATCAATATTCAGGCCGTTGCGCACCAATATCACATCTTCGGGTGTCGATTCCACATCCACGATCATTTCCTGGTTGTATTCGCGAAGCAGCAAATTGGCCAGCATCAGGCAATTGCGGTCTTTAAATTCAGGTCGGCCGGGATCTGAAAGAAAGTCCTCCAGCAAAATCCGCAGCGTCTGGGGGCCTTGCTTTAAACGTGAAATGAGCAGTTGGATCGAGTTTAAAAAAGCCACCCGGTCGCGTCGGCAGGGTGTTTTTTTTAAAAAATGCCACAAAAATTCAAACACATTGCTTCCAAAGCGGCTGAAAACCGGAATGTTTCCCTCGAAGACACGGCGCTGAAACCTGCCCTGTTCATCAAAACAGGATTCAAGCAGTTCGATGAGTTTTCTGCTGCTTTCAAGATCCAGGTCAAACTGACGGGCCAGAGTTTCATAATCCTGTTGACTGAAATCTATTTTGTGACCGACCATATTTTTAATTTTATTCCGGACACCAAATCCTTTTTTGGTCAGCTCGATCAGATGGATCAATACCTTGTGCACGCCTGAAATTTTGAAAATCAAAGGGTCGGATTTTAAGGCGGCAGCGCCTGGGTTCAGGAGAATATCGTCGACAATCTCAGGATTGACCTGAATCAACCGGTCCTTGAGATTGCGCGTCACCTCGTCCATCATTTCATTGTCCCTGGAGCCCTTATCCATTTCGCTCAACAGTTCGGATGCGGTTTCCAGGCGCCGGCCCAAAAGACCTGAATCGACCTTCTTAAAGTCATTCCCGTAGACGGCGTTCATGATTCGGGGCAGTTTAAGGGGGGTGCAATGAAACTGTTCCGACACAAAACGGGCCACGCGTGTTTTTTGAAGCGAAGCGGCTTGAGAGCTGTTATCCGCAACCAGCCATTTCAAGCTGTTGATCTCTATGGGCGGCTTTGACAGGCGCTCCCGGAAGGATTTGATGCTCCAGATGGCATTGAAAACACTTAAGGGACGGCTTTCAGAGGGCAGTGCGTTTTTTTCCTGTATCAGCTGGTTGACTTTCTGTACAATGCCCTGCATGGTAGCGGCCGGCAGACTGTTCAGGCCGGCCAGCAGGGTCAGGTTTGCACAGGGGCACTGATTTTCATCCGTAATTACATCCAGGCGCTTAGGGCCGGCTTCGGTCCTGAGGATCATCGGGGCGTTGTTTTTCAAGGCCTGAAAATACAGGGCCAGTATTTTAAAGCAGTCTTTCAGAAGCGACCAGGACCGTTCATCCCTTTCCGGAAGCTTCAGGTCGAGGGTGTGGATGCCGAAGTCGGCCAGAGTGCCGAAAGCAGTCATCAGTCGTCCAGGCAAATGCTGCATGCCGATTCCCTGGCGTTTTACCAGGGCGGCGCAGATATTCCGGTCCACGTTCAAGGGGCCGAACCGGATGATATAGTCCTCTCCCCGTTCCCCGGTGCCGCTTGTACCCCTGTCAACACCGCGGGAACGCACCAGAATATTACCGCCGGCCTCTTCCATCCGAGACAGCTTCAAGATCATCGGACGAATGATGTTGAAAAATTCCGTTTCCTTTTGGACGCCCTGCCAAAGGTTGGAATCTTTAAAAAAAGCGAAAGTCAAATACATCATTTCGATCAGTTTCGCGCGCCACATGTCCAATTCTTTCTCATCCTCTTCGATGCTTTCGTGCAACACCTTGAAGGATCCGGAGCTATGAGCGCTTAAATCCAGTTCTTCCATGCCCTCCAGTTGCTTGAACAGTTTCGCCGCTTCGTCATCCAGTTGAACTTGTTTATCCCTCGTACGGTTGGCCATATCGAAACCGTGCAAATGAAATACGGCTGGCGCATCTTTCAAATTTCTGACTGCGGTTTCCATTTTTCCTCCTATTTTAATACGGTCCCAAAGCCGGCCGGGAAACACAATCTGTTTGATTTGCGGGTGTTTTGCTGGTAATCATCAGCACGGTGCCCCTGAATTTTCACAGTTGTCCAAATATTCCCGGTGTGTTGATTTGATTTCCACATAATTAGACATTTTAATTTACTTTTACACATTAAAACCGGCTTGTCAAGTATTTTTTTATACATGTCTAAAAATTTTATGTCTTTATTAAAACATTAAAAAAAACAGCATGTTAATTACATATACAGGTCATTATGTACTGTCTAATTATAAGCATCATAAAATATTTACCGGATTCAACCGAATGTAATATGGGTATTGTATTTAGACAGTTTAAACAGATTTAAAAAAACGGGGTTGCGGGAAAGCAGCAATCTCAAGGAGGGTAAGATGCAACGCACCATTGATCAATACTGGCTGGAACCCCATCCGGAAGGCGGATACTACAGGGAAGTTTACCGGTCCGGGCAAATTGTCAGATCAGCAGTTCACAACGGAAAAAGAAGCGCATTGAGCCATATTTATTCAATCATAGAATACCTGATCCTTTGGGCCAGGTCAGGGATAG